>JAIRVN010000086.1 GCA_031253875.1 Deltaproteobacteria bacterium
ATTGCGGCCTTGCTCGGCACTGCTGCGTATTCCTTTGTCCGTAGCTCCGACGCCTGCCTGATTGTCGGATCGTGAATGATTCATCTTCTGCGTCCGTAGGGCGCAGCATGTCGGCGATATGGAAACGCCCGTAAAATATCAGTGCCGCCAGTACGGTGCAGCGTAATCCCCGAAAGAACTATCCGGCCCAAACAATGACTTCGGCCAGATGGCAAATTCCAGCCGAGATTCGAGATGCTCCGGCCTGGGCCGTATGAAAGAGTTGGCGACTGGACTCACCGGGACGAGGCCTCCCGTCAGGGTTGCCGCTCTGCCCCGGCTGGAACAGATGGTTTTTCTGTTTTTTCTCTGTATTTTCAGCTAGGTGTTACCTCCATGCTATGCGGCAGCCTCACTGCCATGTGTGTTGACGCCGCCGCGCGGGTTGAAGATTTGTGAAACTGGCAAACGTAAGCCCCGCTGACTCAAAAGCCAGCGGAACTTGCATTATGCGCGCCTTGACAAAGCACAATTTTGTGCATACATTCAGCTATGAGCTTTGAATGGGATGTAGACAAAAACCGGGAAAATTTCGCCAAGCATGGCGTAAGCTTTGAGCTTGCCTGCAAAGTCTTTGACGACCCTTTGGTTTCGTATCTCTTTGACCGGATTGTGGATGGTGAAGAGAGATGGCAGGCCATCGGCAAGGTGTTGCACGTGCCCTTGTTGGTAGTGGCGCATACTTGGCGCGATCAAGATGGAGAGGAGATCGTCAGGATCATCTCAGCGCGGCAGGCTTCCTCTCACGAAAGGAGACGCTATGAACAAGGTTGAAATCCCTCCGATTGAGGAACAGATAGCGAATATGAGGCAGAAGGAAGACAAGGACATAGATTTTTCCGACATCCCTGAAATCCTTGACTGGACAGGAGTAGTGCGAGGCAAGCTCTATCGTCCCGTCAAACGGCATGTGACACTGCGGCTTGACGCTGACGTTCTGGAATGGTTCAAACACAGGCATCCCAAATATCAGACGGCCATCAATGCAGCTTTGCGCCAGTATATCCATACGCAGCAATGACATGCTCTTGCTGCTCTGAAGTCGCCAATGGACAAGTTTACTGAAAACGTGTTGGAAGCCCCTGATGATGAGCTTGTATGCTGGTGCGCAGGCGTTTCTGCCAAGGTAATCCGTGATGCCGTGAAACATGGCGCGCAAACTCTATCAGGACGAAGACCTTGAGCAGGAATAAAAAACTAAGTCGCGTACAGGAGTCGAATGCATTAGATAATATACTGCTATAACACGATAAATTAACTTATAACTGTGTTTATACCGTCAACAATGCCGACAATTTTTAACGCTGCCCTATAGGCTGGGTCATCCCCTTTTCAGAGAATGGCGCACTGGATCATGCTAAAATCCGATTTTGCGTTGTGTGCCATCTGACGGGACAATCATCTGCCGCAAGGCATGGACGATGGTCTTGATGGCTTCATCGTGTTTTCCCACGGCACTTTCGAGTTCCGCCACCTTGGCGGCGAGTTCTTTATAGGCGGGTACGGCCTGACGCAGCCAGACGAAAGCGCGGATGATCATGCGGCTGATTTCTTCTGCCCGCTCTGATTTTAACACGCTCGAAAGCATGAGCGCCCCGTGCTCGGTAAAGGCATACGGGGCATAGCGGCGACCACCGTGTTTTAAGGTCACATTTTGTGACCTCAAACTTGAGGTGACAAAATGGCACCTCAAGTTGTTCCATTCTTCCTCGGAAAGCTGAAACATGAAATCGTCCGAGAAACGCCCAGGATTACGCTTTGCGGCTCTAATGAGATGTTTAGTTTCCACCCCGTACAGAACCGCAAGGTCTGAATCCAACATGACCCGCTGCCCGCGCAAGTCAAAAATGCGTTATGCAACGGCGTCCAAGGTGAATGATGACTGGATATCCGGCATATAACTCCCTTACCAAGCCATTCTTTACACCAAAAAGCCCGCCCGGCGCGATGCCATGTGCTATGAGTTTCGCCACTATCTCCCGACAGCCAGCCCAGGGCGTAGACCGCATTCTTGATGTCCAGCCCAAGGTCTTCGCCTTGATAGGATTTGCGTGCTATTTTGATGAGATATTGTGCAATATCGGCGTATATAGGCTGGTGTACCCTCTTTTTCAATCTGGAAGACCCTGCAGGCCAAGGATGGAAATATCTTCATCCACCTCCGGCCAATGCACCCCGTAACCTCTGCCTATCAACTTCCAGTTTGACCGTTGCGTCACGCTTGCCGAAAGCAGGCGAGGGAACCAGGCCAAAGGCGCAGAAAGCGTTCTGCCGTCCGCAAGGTCAAGCATGACGGAATCATCGCCAAAGCGTACACCCATAGACTGAGAGTTATTTGCTGCTGGGTAGTATGGTTTTTGTATCTTGAAGGTTGGAAATGCGGTTGGAAAATTTTTATCCCATAAAAAAAAGTCCGTTTCATCGGACTCTTTTTTATGGGATAAAGTCAATTATGGCGGAGGCGTATAGGAGTCGAACCTACCAACGACATCTCTGCCGTCCACTGGTTTTGAAGACCAGGCGCCACACCGGTGACAACACGCCTCCGTGCATACTCCTGCATACGTCAAAGCCCGTGCGGCTGCAAGCGCGCATCCTGCTTCCAACCTCAGGGGCGGCCGGTTCAAACCCCCGCCGCACGCCGCTTGCCGAAAAAATACGGCAAAGCTTTCCTCGTGCATTGTCAAAGCGGAAAACAGATATTACATTATCGAAAGTAATGCCATCAGGGCGGTACGCGGCACACACGCCTGCCCCAGCAAACGGAGGCTTCTTTTGAATCAACTGCCAAAAAACATGATGCTTTGGGCAGCCATTGCCCTGGCCATGGTCATGTTGTTTAACATGTTTAACCAGCCTTCAGGCTCCTCCGGCAAACGCATGCCGTACAGCGAATTTTTGGAGCGGGTGGACAAGGGCGGCATAACGGAAGTGCTCATCCAGGGGCATACCATCAGCGGCAGAACTCTGGACGGTTTTGTCTTCCAGACCTATGCCCCTCAAGATCCCGGCCTGGTGGGCAAGTTGCTGGACAAAAAGGTCGCGGTCAAAGCCGAACCCAGCGAGGAGTCTCCCTGGTACATGACCTTGCTGGTTTCCTGGTTTCCCATGTTACTGCTCATCGGCGTGTGGATTTTCTTCATGCGGCAGATGCAGGGCGGCGGAGGCAAGGCTATGTCCTTCGGGCGTTCACGAGCTCGTCTGCTCAACCAGGACAGCGCGCGCGTCATGTTTGAGGATGTGGCCGGGGTTGATGAAGCCAAGGAAGAGCTGCAGGAAGTTGTGGAATTTCTTTCTTATCCGCGCAAATTTACCCGCCTTGGCGGGCGCATCCCCAAGGGCGTGCTGCTCATCGGCCCTCCCGGCACCGGCAAAACCTTGCTGGCCCGCGCTGTGGCCGGCGAGGCCGGTGTGCCGTTCTTCTCCATTTCCGGTTCGGATTTTGTGGAAATGTTTGTGGGCGTGGGCGCTTCGCGCGTGCGCGATTTGTTCATCCAGGGCAAAAAGAACGCCCCCTGCCTGATCTTTATTGACGAAATCGATGCCGTGGGCCGCCAGCGCGGCGCGGGCCTCGGCGGCGGGCATGACGAACGCGAACAGACGCTCAACCAACTGTTGGTGGAAATGGACGGTTTTGAGTCCAATGAAGGGGTCATCCTGATCGCGGCCACCAACCGTCCGGACGTGCTCGATCCCGCGCTGTTGCGACCCGGCCGTTTTGACCGCCAGGTGGTGGTGCCCTCGCCCGACGTGCGTGGCCGCAAACAGATACTCCAGGTGCATACCCGGCGCACGCCGCTATCCAGAGAAGTGGATGTGGACGTCATTGCCAGGGGCACACCCGGTTTTTCCGGCGCGGATCTGGAAAACCTGGTCAATGAGGCCGCACTGCAAGCCGCCAAACGCGAAGACGATGTGGTGTGCATGCATGACTTTGAATACGCCAAGGACAAGCTGCTCATGGGCAAGGAACGCCGCAGCCTGGTGTTCTCCGATGAAGAAAAAAAGATGACCGCCTACCACGAAGCCGGCCACGCCATTGTGGGTTCACTGCTGCCGGAAACGGATCCGCTGCACAAGGTGACGATTATTCCGCGCGGGCGCGCGCTGGGCGTCACCATGTTCCTGCCCGAGGAGGACAAACACAGCAAAAGCCGCACAGCCCTGGAAAGCCAGATTTGCATGAGCATGGGCGGTCGCGCGGCGGAACTCATCGTCTTTGACAACTACACCACCGGCGCGGCCCAAGACATCAAGCAGGCCACCCTGGTCGCCAGATCCATGGTCTGCAAGCTGGGCATGAGCGAACTCATCGGGCCGGTGGCCGTGGGCGATCAGAGCCAGGAAGTCTTTATAGGCCGGGAATGGATCTCCAACCGCGACCACAGTGAAGAAACCTCGCGCGTGGTGGATGCCGAAGTCAAACGTCTTGTGGAAAGCGGCATGAAGCAGGCCGAGGAAATCCTGCGCTCCAACATTGATACCTTGCACAACGTGGCCAACGCCCTGCTGGAGCGGGAAACAATCAACGGCGCGGAACTCCGGCTGTTGCTGGACGGGCGGCCTTTGCCGCCGATGGCGACACTGGAGGATACGCACACGTTCCAGGACGAGAGCGAAGGCTTTGCCATCGAGGACGACGATGCGCCGCCCGACGGCGGCAAGCCCACCCTGCAATGACGCCGGACGCGAACAACGGGCTTGCGGCAGACGTAGGCGCGATAGCCGCAGCTTCGAAGAAGCATACGGAAATCGACAACACAGATGAGTCTCCGAGGCATACGGATGGCTACAGCAGCGATTGCCCGTTGCGGATGCAGGGGGACAGGCATTGGCTTTTGCGGGGGGGGAAAACGCTGTGCGTTTCCTCCTGTTGCCTGATGGGCATTGTGAATATCACGCCCGATTCCTTTTATGACGGCGGCGCGCACGACACGCCGGAATCAGCCGTGCGCCACAGCCTGCGGCTGCTCGAACAGGGAGCGCGCATTCTTGATTTGGGCGCGCAGTCCAGCCGTCCCGGCGCGAAAGATCTTGCGCCGGAAGAAGAACAGGCCCGTCTGCTGCCGGTCTTGCGCGCCTTGCGTGAAAAACCGCCGGGACGAGAGACGCTGCTTTCAGTGGATACCTACAGAGCCTCCACCGCGCGTTTGGCGCTGGAGGCCGGGGCGGACATCATCAACGACATTT
>JAIRVN010000157.1 GCA_031253875.1 Deltaproteobacteria bacterium
CTGGGCGGCAAAACCGATTCCATTTCCCATATTCTCGACGTGATCAGCGACATTGCCGACCAGACCAATCTGCTGGCTCTGAACGCCGCCATTGAGGCCGCCCGCGCGGGCGAGGCGGGACGAGGTTTCGCGGTGGTGGCTGACGAGGTGCGCAAACTCGCGGAAAAGACCATGCAGGCGACACATCAGGTGGACGCGACCATCAAGGATATCCAACAAGATACCCAGAAAAACGTCGTCAACGTGGACGTGGCCGTGCAGACGATTGAGAACGTGTCCAGGCTGACCCTGCGCTCCGGTGACGAACTGGACGAGATTGTGCTTCTTGCCGAAGACTCTTCCGTCCAAATTCGCGCCATAGCGACAGCCAGCGAAGAGCAACACAGCGCCAGCGCCGCCATCAATAACTCGATAGAACAGGTTTCGCACATTGCGCAAGAAAGCGCCCAAGCCATGCGCGAAGCGGAGCGCGCTGTTTTCGAACTGGCGGAGCAAGCCAACAGCCTGAGCGGTCTCATCACCTCAATGAAAACCGGCGAAGACGCTTAAGCAACAAATGAAACACATGTCGCACGCGGTAAAGGTTATGCAGACGCGGCCGCTCCTCCGCGCTGGCAAAGCCGCGGATAATAGCGTATTGTATAGGGCGCATCAACGGATATAGAGCGCCGCCCCAATCCGCGAACGGGCATGGGAGCCGCACATCACAATGCCACAGGAAGGATCTTCATCATGAATATTATCGCGATTATCCCGGCCCGTATGGGTTCCAGTCGTTTCCCCGGCAAACCGCTCGCCCTGATCCACGGTGTGCCCATGGTCGGGCATGTGGCCCTGCGCACCGCCATGTGCACGTCTTTGGCAGCCACCTATGTGGCCACCTGCGACGAAGTGATCAGGGAATACGCCGAAAGCGCGGGCCTCAAGGCCGTCATGACCGGCGACCACCATGTGCGCTGCACGACCAGAACCGCCGAAGCCATGCTCAAGATCGAGGACATGACAGGCAAAAAAGCGGATATCGTGGTTATGGTGCAGGGCGATGAACCCATGGTCACGCCCGGGATGATCGCTGTTTCGATCAGGCCGATGCTTGCCGATCCGTCCATCAAGGTGGTCAATCTGATGGCCGAGATGCACAGCCTGGAGGAGTTCGAGGATCCCAACGAAGTCAAGGTGGTGGTGGATAGCCAGAACAACGCGCTCTATTTCTCGCGCGAGCCGGTTCCTTCGCGCAAGAAAGGCTCGGACGTGGTGCCCATGCGCAAGCAGGTGTGCATCATTCCCTTCCGTCGCGACTATCTGCTGCAGTTCAACGAGATGCCGGAAAGTCCGCTGGAAATCTATGAATCGGTGGATATGCTGCGTATCCTGGAATACGGCGGCAACGTGCGCATGGCCCCCATCAGCGAGCAGACCGTCAGCGTGGACACTCCTGCGGATCTCGTCCGTGCGGAACAGATGATGCTGGATGATCCCTTGCGCAGGCTGTATACGAAATAGCGTACCGGCCCGACAGGCCTGTATCTTGCTTGTATCGTTGGAGCGCAGGCAGCAATTTCCCCCTGCCGTGCGCGGGAGAAACTGAATGCGCGTGCTTGTTCTGGGCGGTCCTTTTCTGAATCACGGCTTTGAGGCCTTGGGCTGCGAAGTGCTGAACGCGGGCGACAAAGCGGACTGCGACCTGCACTGTACGCACCCCATGTCCGCGCTGACGATCGTGGAAAGAGCCGGCGGCTTGGGCTTTAGCCCCGACCTTGTCGTATACTGCGACTCCGGCAACATGCCGCAGTTTTTCGACCTGGAGAAACTGCCCTGCCTCAGCGCGTTTTATTCCATCGACAGTTATTGCAATCCCTGGCACATCCCCTTCGGACATGCCTTTGACGCCGTCTTCGTCGCCCAGAAAGATTATGTGGAACTTTTTGCTCAAAGCGGCACTCCCGCCTTCTGGCTGCCGCTCTTTTTCTGTTCCGCGCGGCGTCATTACCTGGAACAGGACCGGGACATTCCCGTTGTGTTCGTGGGCAACATCGGCGCGCGGAACAATTCGGATCGCAGGCTGTTTCTGGACGCCTTCCGCAGGGAACATCCCCTGTTCGTCACCCGCGGGGACTATGTGCCGCTGTTCAATCGCAGCCGCATCGTGCTGAATCAGACGGCCGCCGGAGAGATCAACTTCCGCTGCTTCGAGGCATTGGCCTGCGGCGCGGCTCTGCTGATGGAAGAATGCTCCAACGGCCTGCATGATCTTTTTATCTCAGGCGAGCATATGCTGCCCACCTATACGCGCGGCGACGCCAGGCAGGCTGCGGCCACAGCCAAAACGGCCCTGGACGATCCCGCGGCGTTGGCGCGCATCGCCAGGCAAGGCCGGGAACTTGTGGAACGCAGACACAGCGACGTCCATCGCGCGGCTGAAATATTGCGTGTCATGAAGGATTTGCTGCGCGAGGCCCCTCATCTGCGCCGCCTGCTGCCGGAAAATCTGTCCCGCCGCGGCGTGCTGCTTGCAAACGCATATTACTTTCTCGCCTGCGAGCTGCAGCAGCCGCAACACGCCCCGCACAGGGAATTTTTTCTACGCCTCGCGCGTTCGCTGTAACGGGCGGCGTAACAGCCCGGCATTCCCTGCATCGCCGGGGGCTACGGCACGAACTTCCAGAACATGCCCGAATGCGGCACAAGCCAGCGCGAAACGCGTATCGCCTGCCAGCGGCTTGCGGTTCAGGCGTCTTTGTTTTTGAGCTGCTCATGATACTCGTCGGCGTAAATTTTCAGCATGACCACAGCGAAGGTCAGGATGATCGGGCCGTACAGCAGGCCCAGGATGCCGAAAGCCTGAATGCCGCCAAGAATGGCGAAAAAGAGGAACAGCGTGGGTACGCCGGAGGTGTCGCGCATCAGAAACGGGCGCAGGAACGTGTCAATGGAACTGACCAGCACGCTGCACCAGATGGCAAGGAAGAGGGCGCTCTTCCATTCGTCGTGGAACAGCAGCACAAAAACCGCCGGCGTCCACACCAGGCTCGGGCCCACTACGGGTATGAAGGCTGTAAAGGCCATGACCGTGCCCCAAAACAAGGGGGGAATGCCCACGATGGCCAGGCCGATGCCGCCGGCCAGCCCTTGCAGCGCGGCGACCAGGAACCCGCCGAGCAGAACCGACCTGGAAATACGGCGCAGGTTTTCAAGGATATGTTCCTGCTGTTCTTCTCTGAGGGGCGTGAGATCCTTGATGTGCGCGACCATTGCGCCGCCGTCCTTGAGAAAAAAGAACAAGGCCAGCAGGAAAAGCAGGAAATGCATTCCCAGGGCCAGGGTTTTGCCGACAATGTTGGCGGAAAGGCCGAGGAGTTTCTGGCCGGTCTGCCGCGCGGCGTTGATGATGTCGGCTTTGGCGCTCTCCGCCGTTACGCCGAGAAAGGGCGCTTCCTCGTTGAGCCAGTCGAATAGCGGATTCAGATACTGCGTGAAAATGGTATCCAGGTTGCCTATGCTCAACCAGGCGGTGACCGCGTTCACGCTGTAGCGCATTTGCGAGATAAGACCGCCGGCGAGCAGTGTGAGAGGAAGAATAACGAGAATGGTCACGAAAAAAAGCACGATGAGTGAAGCAAGCGCCTCCCTGCCTTTGAGTTTTTTGCGGAAAAAGGCGTAGGCCGGGTGAAAGAGGGCGGCGACCACCACAGCGAGGATAAGCGTATGTACAAAGGGATGCAGCAGTATGTAAGCGAAATAGAGTCCAACGGCCAGCAGGCCGAACAGGAACCAGGCAAAAAAACTGGGCGAGCGGCTCACACGCCCGCCTGCAACTGGATGGCATTTTGTGGACAAGTCATGGTTTTTCCACTTGTTATGCTATGGAAAACACGAGAATAGCCATATGCTGTAGAAAAAACAATGTGTCAATCAGGTGACGATGGGTATGGCCAGTTCTTCGCTGTTCCCTGTTCGTCCCGGACTGCAAGCTAGCGCAGTTCTCCCATGACCGTATTCAATTCCTGCGCCATTTTGGAGAGTTCCTGCACGGCGGCGGAGGCCTGAACCATGCCGTTGGCGGTGTCCCCGACGATTTTGCTGATGTCCTCGATGGCGTGGCTGATTTCTTCGGAGGTGGCGCTCTGTTCCTCGGCCGCCGTGGCGATGGAGGCGACCACCGAGGAGTTGACCGAGGCCAGTTCGACAATTTCGTGCAGAGCTTTGCCTGAAGCATTGGCAAGGTCCGTGGCCTCGGCGACGGCCTTGGCCGCGTCGCGTACCTCGTTGATGTTGGTGCGCGCTGACTGTTGGATAGCCGCGATGTTGCCGCCCACTTCCTGCGTGGCGGACATGGTTTTTTCCGCCAGCTTGCGCACTTCGTCAGCCACCACGGCAAAGCCGCGCCCCGCTTCGCCTGCACGCGCAGCTTCGATGGCCGCGTTGAGTGCCAGCAAGTTGGTCTGGTCCGCGATGTCGGAAATAACGTTCATCACGCCGCCGATGCTCTCCGCCTGGGTCCCCAGTTCCTGCATGTTCGTCTGAAGCGTGGCGGACACCTTGTGTACCAGATTGATGGAGTCCACCACCTTGTTCACCAGGGCGGATCCGTCATTGGCCTTGTTTCTGGTCGCTTCGGACTGCTCCGAGGCATGACCGGCGTTGCGCGCCACTTCCAGCACGGTGGAGTTCATTTCCGTCATGGCCGTGGCCGTGCTTTCCGTACGACTGCGCTGCTGCTCCGCGCCGCGCGCGACTTCTTCCACCTGGGCCGAAAGCTGCTCGGAAGCGGTGGCTACCCTGTTGGCAATGGAGGCCGCCTGATCGGCCACATTGCGGATGGTCCGCTGGGTCTGTTTGATGGCGGTGATATCCGTGATCAACTGGAGCACGGAGGCGAGCTTGCCCTCCTTATTCAATATGGGAATGGCGGTATAGCTGACGTCCAGATCCTTGCCTTGGGGATGGGCGCGGGTTTCGCCGGAAGCGGGCCGCAGTGTCGCCACGGCTTTTTGCAAACCGTCGCCTGGGCCGCCGAAATCTTCGCGCGCCATAAGCTGCTTGCAGGTCCTGCTTTTGTACTCTTCGCCGACAGTTTGCCGGCAAACGGCGTTCGCATAGCTGGCCTTGAGATTCGCGTCCAAGACCACCACGAGGGAGGGGATATTTTCCACAAGCAGGAGAAAACGATCCAATACCGCGCCTGTACCGGCGACCAGCTTGGAGAAGCCGCCCTTGTAGGCTGCCGGATCGACCTTGGCGTTCAGGTCGCCGTCTTCGATGCTTTTTTCCAGGTTCTGGTATTCGCCGAGCATGGCCTGCAGGACAGCGGGAATGCGCCGCATGGCGGCCAGGGTTTCCCCGACTTCTCCGCGTTCGCGGTTGGTCGCCTGGGCCTCAAAGTCGCCATCGGCAATGGCGCCGGCAAAATGACGCATGCTGCCAAGGGCTTTAATCAGCCCCATAATGATAAAGATGGCGAAAAGCACGCCTACGGCAACGCCGGCGGCGCTGACCGTCGTGAGCAAGAACACAGCTTGGGCATTGCTCGCCTCGAGAGCGGGGCCGACGCTGTCCATCTCTTTTTCAGCCCGTTCCGTGTAACCGACAAAACCCAGGCGCAGTTCCGCGATTGCGGCATCCATCTGGCGCTGTGCTTCAAGACCTTCCTGGATATGCTTTCTGACGGCTGTGAAATTCTCGGTATAGTCGGTATAATTTTTATACAGGTGGACGAAAACAGCTTTGTTGTCTTCCGAGATAAGCAGTTGTTCCATTTTTTTCAGCGCCGCGCCAAGCGCGGCAAGGCGTTTTTCCGCATTGACCGCGGAAGGCTCAAGAAAGATATCCACGTAATGCCGCACCAAAACGCGCGCCTCGACATAGTTGGCATACGCTTCGTCAATGGGCGAAAGTAGCGCGATATTATTGACTTTTATCGCAGTTGCCGACATTATGCTCAAACCCTCGCTTAAGGCCCGGCCCCTGGCGGCCATCTGTTCATCGCCCAGCTTGGTGGCCGTGCTCAGCTTTTGCTGCATCACTTCCGCAAGGTGCATGATTTCTTTGGTCTGCGCTATCATCCCGTCCAGCAGCGCTTGCTCTTTGGGTTTGGTCTCCACGCTCCTCGCCTTGGGCAGATACTCTGTAAGCACACGATCCGCAAGGCGCTTCGCCTCTTGAATATGCGCCTCGTTCAGATCAAGCCGGAAGCGGCTGTATTGATCCTGCATGCCGCGCACGCGCGCGAAAGCCGCGTTGACGGTCACTGCGGTGCGGGCCTGTGTCCGGTAGTGTGCAAAACCATCCGAAGTTACATGCAGTTTCACCTTGGCCGTGACGCCCGTGGCAACCAATAGGCATATCATCAACAAAAAACCCACAATGACTTTATACTTGGTAGTCATACGTGCTCCTACAATGATGAAATATGAGTTACCGGCGCATCTCTGCCTTATAGAAACATTTTTTATCCTGTACAGCACAACACGTCGCCA
>JAIRVN010000200.1 GCA_031253875.1 Deltaproteobacteria bacterium
GGTGATTTCCGAAGCCATGGCCTGGTATTCCGACTCGATCATCAGGCGTTGGGTGGAATCGTAGGTGCCGGTGGCGGCCTGTTCCGCCAGTTCTTTCATGCGGATGAGCTTTTCGTCGATAACCTGCAGGGCGCCGTCCGCTGTCTGGATCAGGGAGATGGCGTCGGTGGCGTTGCGCACCCCCTGATTCATGGCCGCGATGTCGGCGCGCATGAGTTCGCGGATGGCAAGGCCGGCGGCATCGTCAGCCGCGGAGTTGATCCGCAGCCCGGACGACAGGCGCTGCGTGGACATCTGCAGAGCGCTGTAATGCCGGTTCAGGTTGTTCGCCACGGTAAGGGCAGGAATCTTGTTATAAATATCCAATGACATGACATTCCTCCTTGAATGTCTGAGTGCCGGACGGCGCACGATGCGGGCCGCGTCCATGCGGCGCAACCGCCCTTATGCAGAGTACATCGGCAAAATTTGCCCACCCATTAGGGGCTTGGGTAAAATTTGCCGGGCGGCATTTTTTCCGGCTTGGCATCGCGCGGGAACTGTGCGAAACATATACGTAGTTTCAAGGAGGGACTCCATGAACGCACTGACCAGTCTGCACATCCGGAACGCCAAGGGCCAACGCAGGCTTGCCATGCTCACCGCATACGACAGCGGCAGCGCCGACGTGATCGACAGTGCGGGAGCGGACATGATTCTTATAGGGGATTCGCTGGGCATGGTGGTCATGGGCAAGACGGATACCCTGTCGGTGCGCCTTGAAGACGTGCTGCACCATTGCAGGGCCGTATGTTCCAGTCCGCGCCGGGCGCTGGTTGTCGCGGATCTGCCCTTTATGAGTTACGAATCCGGCCCGCAAAGAGCTTTGGAAAGCGCCGGTCGGCTCTTCCAGGAGGGTGGCGCGCGGGCCGTCAAACTGGAGGGCGGTCGGGACGTGCTGCCTCAGGTACGGGCGCTTGTGCAGGCGGGTATTCCTGTCATGGGCCACCTTGGCCTGACGCCGCAACGCATGGCTGTGTTCGGCGGTTTTACGGTACAGGGGAAAAACGCGCAGAGTGCGGCGCAGCTCGTGCAGGATGCGCTTGCCCTGGTGGAGGCGGGCTGTTTTGCCGTGCTGCTTGAGTGCGTGCCGCGGGAGCTGGCTGCGCATATTACCAGGGCGCTCGACGTGCCGACGATAGGCATTGGCGCGGGGCCGGATTGCGACGGCCAGGTGCTCGTCTTCCACGACGCGATGGGGATGATGCCCGGCCAGCAGCTACGTTTTGTAAAACGTTTCGCGCATTTGTACCCTATCATGCTGGAGGCGGCGAGAGCCTATGTGGCCGAGGTGCGCGAAGGTTCCTTCCCCGCGTCCGAACACGGCGTGAGCATGCCGGAAGCGGAGCACGAGGAATTTATCAAGCTGTATGGCGGGGATGCGCCGCGATAGCGTCCGCGCGCACGTATTCCAGGACGGCCTTGGCGCAGGCTTCGGGCAGGATCTTGCCCGCGTCGATGGCGCAGTCCGCATAGCGGGCGTACAGAGCTTCGCGTTCGCGGAACAGGTCTTCCACGCTCTGTCCCGGAGCTATGGCAAGTCCGCGTAGCGGATTGCGCGCGATACGCTCCAGGATGACGGGCAGAGGCACATCCAGATAGACGATGGGGCCCAGCGAACGAAGATGGGCCATGGCGCTTTCGCGGTACACTACGCTGCCGCCCGTGGCCAGCACCACGCGATGCGCCCTGATGGCGCATATCACCGTGGCCTCGACATCCAGAAAGGCTTCCTTGCCCAGCCTGTCGGTAATATCCTGTAGCGAAACGCCATAGACGGATTCAATGAGCTGATCCGTGTCTACGAGTTTCCAGTCCAGCAGCCGGGCGAGCTGTCTGCCGACTGTGGACTTGCCGGCGCCGGCCATGCCGATGAGCGTGATGCACGACTGACGGCACTCTGAGGGACTGATCGGAGAAAACGCCATGAGCCGCATGTTGCCTCAGCATGGGCCGGGCGTCAATCACCTCATGGCAAAACCTTGCCAACGGGTTTTGCAAAGGTACGCCTTATGCCTTTGCGGCACTGCGCAGATCCTGCGCGGCATCGGTTTGTTCCCAGGTGAATTCGGGAAGTTCCCTGCCGAAATGGCCGTAGCAGCAGGCCTTTTTGTAGATGGGGCGTTTCAGATCCAGACGCTGGATGATGAAGTAGGGACGCAGGTCGAAGACTTCGCGCACCGCCTTGGTCAATAGTTCATCAGAGATGTCGCTGGTGCCCAGCGAGGAAACCAGAACGGATACGGGGTCCGCCACGCCGATGCAATAGGCGATCTGCACTTCGCACTTGGGGGCAAGACCCGCGGCCACCACGTTTTTGGCTATGTAGCGGCCCATGTAGGCGCCGGAACGATCAACCTTTGAGGGGTCCTTGCCCGAGAAAGCGCCGCCGCCGTGATGGCCGGCTCCTCCGTACGTGTCCTGGATAATTTTGCGGCCGGTGAGTCCGCAGTCGCCCATGGGACCGCCCACCACAAAACGTCCCGTGGTGTTGATGAAAATTTTGCAGTCTTTTTCGTCAAACAGGCCGGAAGGCCCCAGTACGGGGCGGATGACCTTGCTGGTGACGGCCTCGATGACCTCGGCATGGCTGACGGCGTCGCTATGCTGGGTGGACACTACCACATCGTGGATGCGTACGGGTTTGCCGTCCACGTATTCGATGGAGATCTGCGTCTTGCCGTCCGGACGGAAGAAGTCCACGATCTTGTTTTTGCGCACGGCGGCAAGCTGCTGGGAAAGCTGGTGCGCCCAATAAATGGGAGCGGGCATAAGGGAGGGGGTTTCACTGCAGGCAAAGCCGAACATCATGCCCTGATCGCCCGCGCCCTGTTCCTCGGGGGCGGTGCGGTCAACGCCCTGGGCGATGTCGGGCGATTGCTTGTCGATGGAGGAAATGACCGCGCAGGTTTGCCAGTCGAAGCCCATTTCCGAGCTGTGGTAGCCGATGCCGCGGATGGTGTCGCGTACGGTTTGGGCCAGATCGGCATAGCCCCTGGTGGTGATTTCGCCGGCGATGACGGCCATGCCGGTGGTGACCATGGTTTCGCAGGCCACACGGGAATGGGGGTCCTGAGCCAGCAGAATGTCCAGGATGGCGTCGGATATCTGGTCGGCCACCTTGTCCGGATGGCCTTCGGTGACCGATTCGGATGTAAAGTAATATTTGCCTTTGCCAAGGATCATATAGGCCTCCTACGATAAAAGGATGTTGTCGATGAGCCTGGCTTTGCCCAGGCGGACGGCGCAAGCCATGACGGCCGTTTCGCCAAGTGTGTCCATATGTTCCAGGCTGTGCGGATGTACAAGGCTGAGATATTCTTCCCGCCCCAGCGGCAGATGTCCGGCCCAGTGTGCGCGCGCGGCGGCGTGCAGGGCGCTCGCGGAACGTTCGCCCCGCAGGGCCAGTTCCCTCGCCTGTTGCAGCCCCGCCTGGAGTTGCGGCGCCTGGGCGCGTTCTTCCGGTGTAAGATACACATTGCGCGAACTCAAGGCCAGCCCGTCCGTCTCCCGCACGGTGGGACAGCCCCGGATTTCTACGGGCACATTGAGGTCGCGGGCCGCACGGCGGATAACGGCCAGTTGTTGCCAGTCCTTTTCGCCGAAAATGGCAAGATGCGCCTGGCTGAGCAGCAGCAGCTTCAGCACCACGGTGCATACACCCCTGAAATGATCCGGCCGGGATATGCCGCAAAGCGTCTGTGTCAACGCGGGCACATCCACCCAGGTGACGTGATCGGGTTCGTACATGGCGTGCGGATCCGGCGTGAAAAGCACGTCCACCCCGGCTGCTCCGGCGATTTCGGCATCGCGTTCCGGGGTGCGCGGATAGGCGGCCAGATCCTCGCCCGGCCCGAACTGGGCCGGATTGACGAACAGGCTGACCAGCACGCGCGCGTCGCTGGCTTTGGCCGCAACCATCAGGCTCTGATGCCCGGCATGATACGCGCCCATGGTGGGAACCAACGCCAGACGCTGTCCCTGGGCGCGCCATTCCAGGCAAAGCTGCTGAAATTCCTTGGGGTCTTTTAGTATCTGCATATCAAGTTATACGCATATAGTTTGGATGGGGCTGTTTATACCCGGAAAGACTGTTCTTGTCCAGTGTTTTACGCAGAGGTTTTACGCAACGTAATGTATCTACACACGTCGCTGACGCGGCACGGCGTCATTGTCCGCAGGTTTTTCAGCCCCGTCTTCCCAGTTCGCGCAGCAGCAGCGTGCGGGCTTCCGCTTCGGAAAATTCCCGGCCCGTCCACAGGCGGAATTGGGCTTGCGCCTGGGCGATGAACATCGCCAGGCCCTCCTGCGTCTGCCAGCCGGCGGCTTCGGCTTCGGCCAAAAAACGCGTGGTCAGGGGAGTGTAAATCAGATCATAGACAAGGCGCGTGTTCACATGCCCTCGCGTGAACGCCTCCGGCGGCAGGGGATTGCGGCCTTCGTGCGTGCCGCGCATGCCGAGCGGCGTGGCATTGATCAGCAGATCAGCCTCATATGCGCCGCGCTCTTCCCAGTCCACACACCGCACTTCGAACTCGTCAGCCAGCTTTTGCGCCCGCTCCCTGTTATGATTGCATACCGCAACAGCGGGCAAGTTCAGCTCGCGCAAGCCCGCCAGGGCGGCCCGGGCGGCGCCGCCGGCTCCCAGCACCAGCGCGCCGGTAAAAACCCGTCCGCGCAAGGGCGTAACGAAGCCCTCCACATCGGTGTTATCGCCGCACAAAACATCCTGGTCCCAGTACAGGGTATTGACCGCGCCAAGCGCGCGCGCGCGCGCCGTCAGGCTGTCCACCAGCGGCATGACGGCTTCCTTGTGGGGGATGGTCACGCTGACGCCTTGAATGTGCAAGGTCCGCACCGCATTGACAAGGTCGGGCATCCGCCCGGCGGGCAAGGGCCAGGCCAGATATGCCCCCGTGATGCCTGCCTGCTGCAGGGCCCAGTTGTGCAGTACGGGACTGAGGCTGTGCCCCAGCGGATGCCCAGTAATTCCATAAAGTTGCATGTATAATCCCTCTTTGCTGCCTACAGGCGCGTTTCGGGCATCGCCAATACGACGCGCGCCAGTTCCACATCCTGCGCGATGCGCAGGCGAAGTTCCTCGGGACTGTTGAAACGCTGTTCGTCGCGCAGGCGTTGGACAAAGGCAAGTTCGACGTTTTTTCCGTACAGATCAAGATCGGCATCAAGCAGAAAACTTTCCACCGTGCGTTCAAGCGTGCCGAAGGTAGGTTTGATGCCCACATTGGTCACGGCGGGCCAGACGGCCTCTTCGACCCGCATGCGGCAGGCGTAGACGCCGTCCTTGGGCAGGACATTCACGGGCGCGGCGAGATTGGCGGTGGGAAAGCCGAGGCCCGTCCCGACCGCGCGCCCGCGCAGCACCGGGCCGGCGATGCTGTGGAAGCGGCCCAGCAGCATGCGGGCTTCCCACACGCGTCCGTTGCGCAGCAAGTCGCGCACGCGGGTGGAACTGACGACCGCGTCGTTCACAATCACAGGGTCAAGCTGTTCCAGGGCAAAGCCGTATTTCTTGCCGAGCGCGGCCAGCACGGCGGCGTTGCCCGCCCGTTTTTTGCCCAGGGAAAAATCATAGCCCACGACGAGTTCCCTGGTATTCAGGGGCACGAGAACCCCGCGCGCGAATTCTTCGGGCGAAAGCGCCGCAAGCGCGGGGGTGAAGGGGATCTCCAGGCACAGCGACATGCCCTGGCGCTGAAAGAGGCCGAGGCGCTGCTC
>JAIRVN010000203.1 GCA_031253875.1 Deltaproteobacteria bacterium
TATCTGCAAGGCCATTTGCGCGGCCTGCGATGAACTGCTTGACGGCAAACTGCACGATCAGTTTCCTGTGGACACCATCCAGGGCGGCGCGGGCACCTCGACGAACATGAACGCCAACGAAGTCATCGCCAATCGCGCTCTGGAAATTATGGGACATAAGAAAGGCGAATATGAGTTCTGCCATCCCAATAACCACGTCAACTGCTCCCAATCCACCAACGACACCTACCCCACCGCCTTTCGCATTGCCCTGTACCATGAACTAAGCGATCTGATGCAGCACATGGAATACCTGCAAAAGGGCTTTGCCCAGAAAGGCGTGGAATTTGCCGATGTCGTGAAGATGGGCCGCACCCAGTTGCAGGACGCCGTGCCCATGACCCTAGGGCAGGAGTTTGCCGCGTATGCCACCACCATCGGCGAAGACATCCAGCGCGTTGACGAAGCTCGTAAACTGCCGCTGGAAATCAACCTCGGCGCCACCGCCATCGGTACCGGCATCAACGCCCCGGCTGACTATGCGCGCGTTGTGTGCAATCACCTGCGCAACCTGAGCGGCCTGAAAGTCGTTACCTCCGAAAACCTGATCGAGGCCACCTGGGATACCGGCTGCTACGTGCAAATCTCCGGCGTGCTCAAGCGTATTGCCGTCAAGCTTTCCAAAATCTGCAACGACCTGCGCCTGCTGTCTTCCGGCCCGCGCACCGGCATCAATGAAATCAACCTGCCGCCCCTGCAGCCCGGCTCCTCCATCATGCCCGGCAAAGTCAACCCGGTTATTCCCGAAGTGGTCAACCAGGTCTGCTTTGACATCATCGGCAAGGATGTGACCATCTCCATGGCGGCGGAAGCGGGGCAGCTCGAACTCAACGTCATGGAACCCATCATCGCGCACACTCTCTTCCGCAGTATTGAACGTCTGCAACGCGCCTGCGATACGCTTCAGAATAAATGCATCTCCGGCATTACCGCCAACCGCGAGCGTTGCTACGAGCTGGTCATCAACTCCATCGGCATTGTCACCAACCTGGTGCCGGTCATCGGCTATGAAAAATCCGCTCTCGTCGCCAAGGAAGCGCTGAAAAGCGGCCGTTCGGTTGCCGATGTGGCCTTGGAATACAAGTTCCTGACCAAGGAACAGCTCGACAAACTGCTCAGTCCGGAAAGCATGGTCCGCCCGGCGCGCGCACATTTATAACGAACGCAGCCCGCCAAGGTTTTTCCCTGGCGGACTGTTGTTTTGGGCAATGGGGCTATTTTTCGTATCCTCCAACCCTTTTATCATATGGAGTATCCAGCCCGTCGCGCAGGCGGCAAATTGCGGCAATGAGCGCCATCTGCGCGGCGTGGCGCATGCTGAGGAAGGAAGTTGATTATGATGCGAACCTTGATCAGACGTTTTTGCTGTGCTTTTTTTGTGGTATGCATTCTGGCCGGGCAAACAGCCGCAGAACCGGGCGTTTGGCGGGAGGCGAACTATGAAGGCATAAAAATAGCCTACCTTGAGGCAGGCAGGCCGGATGCGCAGGCGCTCGTCTTCATTCCAGGCTGGTCTTGCGACGCATCCTTCTGGCGACTGCAAATTCCTGAATTTTCCAAGTTATACCATGTAATTGCTGTGGATTTGCCAGGATTCGGCAAGAGCGGCAAGCCCCATGACAGAGCCTATACGCCGGAGTTTTTCGCCCGCTCGCTCCATGCCGTCATACAGGACGCCAAAATCACTTCCCCGGTGCTTATCGGGCACAGCATGGGCTATTCAGTTTGCAGGCAATATATGATCATTTTTCCAGACGCGATAAGGGCCGTGGTCAACGTAGACGGGGCGCATTTCCGAATTCCTGAAACCCCTGAAGTACGCGCTGCTTTTGGGAAAAATGTGCGTCAATTGCTCTCCGGGCTCGAGGGGCCTGATCGCAAAGAGGCTGTCCGTCAGTTTGTGGAATCCACTTTTTACGGGCAAACGCCAAAGCCTCTCCAGAAAGAAATCATGGCCGCCATGTCTTCAGCCGACCACTACGCGGCCACCAGCGCTGTACGCGAATTGTTCCGCCTGGATCAGTGGAGGGCAACATCCTTTAATGTTCCGTGCCTCGCCTTGTACGCCCTGGCGGAAAATTTGCCGCCCACCCACGAAGCTTATATGCGCACAGTGTTTCCGCGCCTGACCTATGAAATTTGGGCCAACACGGGGCATTATCTCATGCTTGAGCAGCCGCGTCGCTTCAATGCAACGCTCAACAAGTTTCTCAGCTCATTGTCCAGGTAACCCGTGCGGTCCCACAAGGTCCAAGGCCGCTCTTTGAGCACGTGTTGACTGCAATAACTTCCAGAGAACATTAGCAAAAGAATAATTTTGTTGCTACTCTCTTATTTATATAGCATCACGCGGCAGTGTCAGGGTCTAGGTCGTCCGTGAAAATAATCCCGAAATACGGCTTATTTTTACACTCTTCATTCGTGCAAACAAAATAATGCGATTTCACGCCTCCGTGCTCAGTCGGCATCATTGCCCGTTCCAACACGACCCCGCACTCAGGGCACAAAACCGGCTCGTCAGATGAGCCTGAGTGCGGCAATTTCACCATCAACCAGCATTGATCCGTCTTCATTTTCTTATCCGGCATGTACGACCTGTAGCAG
>JAIRVN010000217.1 GCA_031253875.1 Deltaproteobacteria bacterium
GGTCAGCCGCGTGTGCCCGCACTGCCTGCGCATCATTCCCTGGCAAGCCAGCATATGCGCGTACTGCCGCCAAGCTGTGGGCGAACCCGTGGGAACGCCCTGCGCGTATTGCGGCAGCATGGTCTGGGATCATGAACGGCTTTGTCCCAAATGCGGCAAGCCCCGGGGCTAAGCCGCAGCCGCACACATATCGCGCGCCTTGGATCTGCTCCGCAAACCGCGCGCACACTAGCTACCGCCGGTATACTGCGCTTCGAGCCACGCGCTTAGACCCGTCAGATCCTCGCCCCAAGGGAAACTGCCGCCCCGCAGCTCGCCTCCGCGCCCGTAGAAAAGCGTGCCCACGAACGTAGCCGCATCCAGATCCGTCACACTATCCCCTATCATGACCGCTGTTGCGGGATCTGCCCCGGCCTGCTCGAGTATGCCGCGCAGCAACTCGGCTTTGGCGGGCGGCGAACCGTATATACCGGCAAAATAGTGATCAAGACCGCGCCCTTGCAGGATAACATGCAACTCCTCATGCGGCGCGCCGGAGCAAATGTACATAGGCACACGGCCTTGCCAATGCTTGAGGACAGCTTCAACACCTGGCACCAGATCGCAACGGCAGACCTCTTCAAAAGCTATTTCGGCAAATTTGCGGCCAAGGTCCGCAAGTTCTTTCTGCGTAATCTCGCGTCCCAGGACTTCACGGTACAGCCACTCGAACTTCTTATAGCGGCTTACGCCTCCATGCGCCTTGTGGTACATGACCAGCCTGTCCGCAGCCTCAGCGCCGAACGGTTCGGCTATACGGGCAAACGCGCGCGTTTTTACGGGCACGCTTTCCAAAATGACGCCGTCACAATCAAAGATTATGCAGGAAAGAGCCATGCGTGCTCCAACGCTGGAGTGTTGCCTTACGATCACGCCCCGAGCGCGTCCAGCAGGTTTTTGACCGTATCAACTTCCTGGCGGATGCGTGACTCCTGGGCATACGAACCGATATGCGGGGTAAGGATGACGTTCTCAAACCCCACAAGCGGGCCGGTATAGGGTTCCCGCGCAAAGACATCAAGCGCGGCGCCGGCAAGATGGCCGTCTTGCAGGAGGCGGCAAAGCGCCTCCTCGTCAACCAGTCCGCCACGCGCCGCATTGATGAGCCAGGAGCCCGGCCGCATGCGCGCCAGGCGTTCGGCATGCATAAGCGGCGTACCGTCCTTCGGTGGGGAGCAGTGCAGGCTGATGAGCTGCGCCCAGGCGCACAAAGCATCAAGCTCCATCTGCTGGTACACGTTGTCGCCGGTGAAGGGATCGGCAAAGGCGATCTGGGCGCCGCAGGCGGCAAAAAGGTCGGCGGCGGCGCGCCCTATGCGCCCAAAGCCCACGATGCCGACTCGTTTCCCCGCCAAAAGAAAGCCCATGCGTTTTTTCCAGGCGCCGGCGCGCAGTTCGCGATCCATGCGCGTGACGCCTCGCAGTAAATCCAGAGCGTACGCCAGAGTCAGCTCGGCCACGGCCTGGGTCGGGCCATCGGGCGTATTGCGCACGGCAATGCCTTTTTCTTCGGCCGCCGCAAGATCCACGCTGTCCATGCCGGTACCGCAACGGGAAATAACCCGCAAATCCGGGCAGGCGTCCAACACGCGGCGGCTGAGTTTTTCCGTGCCCGCCGCCACGCCAATGCAGCCCCGCAAAATATCTATGGCTTCGTCTTCCGTCAGGGCGCGGCCCGTCTCGTTCAGCACATAACTCATGCCGCACCGACGCAGCAGTTCAAGCGGTTCGTCGCTATAGCGCGCAAAACTGGATGTGGTGATGGCTACTTTCATGCCGGCCTCCGCGTTGCAGTGGCCACCGTCCTGCACATCTCGGATAAAGTCAATCACGTTTTTTACGCATTCTTGCTCTTGTTTCAGACTGCCTTTTCTGCTAGTTTCAACAGCTCTTCGCCAAGCTTGCCTTCAGGCGACGGGGGCAGGTCAAACAGGAAAGGATGTTCAGGCGTGTTGAAAAATATGCCCGCCAAGGACGCCCCGCGCGTCCGCTTTACCCAGCGAGACGGTGTGCTGACACACACACCTTTTGGAGAACATTTTACGCTGGAAAATTTTTTCATCAACAAAAAAAATGTTTCTCCGTTAGCCGCTGCTCGTGAAGTCACAAAACCGCAGCAGAAACAAAGCTGTAATCCTCTCGTGTATTACGGAAAAAGCGGCAGCGGAAAAACACATCTTCTCCGAGCCATTGCCAACGAACTTGCATGTTTTTATGAATATCGTGCCGTTTTCTATGGAAGTATAGAAACACTCCTTCAAGACGCACGCGTTTTCGGCGCTAACGGATATCAAGCATATTGTGTTGATGATATGCACCTTTTTGCTAACCACATCCCCTTGCAGGAAACATTCAATACGTTCCTGGATGCCTGCCTGTGCAAGAAAAAACAACTTGTATGCGCCTGTTCCGATACCTTCTACAAAGGACTGCCCGAAAGCCTGCGTGCGCGTCTGAAACAAGGGTGTTGTGTGCAGCTAAAAAATCCGGACATAGATGTGCGGATGCGTTTCGCCCAAACGCAATGCCTGTTGCATGATTTCACCATTGCAAAGGAACACGTGCTGTTGCTGGCGCAACGTTGCGAACATCTGCGCTATCTTGCCAGCGTGTTGCTGAATATTGCCGCCTACAAAAAACGCACGCAGCGAGAAATAACAAAGCAGGATGTTGAAAAAATTCTTCGAAGCACCGGTGAGCAAAAACCCATGACGCCCCAGGACATCATCTGCCGGGTTGCGGAATACTTTTCCCTCCCTCCTGAAGAAATCACGGGCAGCAGGCAAGAACACGCTCTGGTCTTTGCCCGCCAAACAGCCATGTATCTCTGCCGGGAAATTCTCGGCGCCTCGTACCCCGTGCTCGGACAAATCTTTGGTGGAAAGAATCATAGTACAGTTATATATAGTATTAAAAAAATTAAAAAATATATCATTGCGCACAAAAATGAGCACACAGAAATAACAAAACTGAAAAAAATATGCATCCCACAAAACGACTAGGCTCGCTGCTACCGTTTTCACATGAAACAAACTTGGGGCGTATCCGTAATGTTGCCGAAAAAACATTGCGTTTAACTATCTTATAGAGGAAAGGAACAAAGTTTCTCCCCCTATAATATTTAACAAGGAAATCATATGAAACTTACTATTGTAAAAGAGCACATTATTGAAGGATTGCAAAAAGCTGCCAGCATCATTCCAGCCAGGTCGGGAGCGGCGTATTTGCGCTCCCTTTGGCTTAAAGCCGAAGGAGAAATGTTGACGGTGATGTCCACGGACGCAAATATTGAGTTTGCCGGGCAATACGCTGCCTCGGTCGGTCAGGAAGGCTTGGTCGGCGTGCAGGGACGGGCTTTTGTGGATCTCGTGCGACAACTGCCGGGCGGGGAGATTACGCTGACTCTTGACGATCAGTCCGGCAGTCTTCGTATTGAACAGGGCAGGCGCAAGTATAAACTTCCTGTCAATGATTCCACATGGTTTCAGACATTTTCCGAATTTCCTTCGCAAAATGCCGTCAACTGGTCTGCGGATTTTTTCCAGGAAATTCTTGAGCGCGTCAGTTTTTGCATCAGCGACGATGACAATACCGACGCCATCGGTTGCCTGTATATAAAAAGTATAGGCAACGGACGTATTGAAAGCTGCGGACTGAATGGTCATCAATTTGCGCTGGCGGCTTTCACCCATGATGATTTGGCCGCCATGCTGCCCCCCGAAGGTATTCTTATCCAGAAAAAATATGTGCAGGAAATGAAAAGATGGCTTGGCGGTCTTGAAGAAATCGAGTTGAACATCAGCGAAAAACGTTTGTATTTACGTGCCGGCGACGGCAGGGAAATGTTCAGCTTGCCCCGCAGTACGTATAATTATCCAGACTATATGAGCTTTGTTTCGAAACTTTCCGCGGAAAGCATCAGCCAGCTTGATCTGGATCGCAAGGAGTGCATGGAGGCTCTGGGGCGGCTTGCTATATTCGCAACAGATAATGATCGCTGTACCTATCTTGATCTTGCCGAAACCGAACTGACGCTGACGGCGCAAGGCCAGAATGTGGGGTCCGCTGATGAAAGCCTGGAAGTGAGCTATCAGGGCGACATCGCAAAAATAGCTTTTCCAACTCGGAATCTGATGGACGTGCTTGGACATTTTGTTTCCGCACGGGTGAAATTGCGCTTTACCGCTGTGGAGGGGCCCTGCGGCATCAACGGCCAGGACGATCCGGATTATACCGTTATCATTATGCCCATGAAAATAACAGATACCACCTATTACGAGGAAGACGCCTGATAGGGGAGAAACTCTTCGATTGCGGCTGAAAAACACGGCGCCATGCGCCAAACACAAATCGAGATCATCATAATGTCGGATACGTTGATGGAAGAAATTCCCACACCCGGTTACGACGCCTCCTCCATTACCGTGCTGGAAGGCCTGGCTGCTGTACGGAAGCGTCCAGCCATGTATATCGGTTCTACTGACGCACGCGGCTTGCACCATCTCGTATATGAGGTGGTGGACAACTCCATTGACGAGGCCATGGCCGGTTTCTGCACGCGCATCGAGGTCGTTTTACATCTTGATAACAGCGTCACTGTGCGCGACAACGGACGCGGGATTCCTGTGGATATTCATCCCAGGGAAGGAGTGCCCGCCGTGCAGATTGTCATGACCAAGCTGCACGCCGGCGGCAAGTTCGACAACAATGCCTATAAGGTTTCCGGCGGTTTGCATGGAGTGGGCGTGTCCTGCGTGAACGCGCTTTCGGAAAAGCTGACGGTCAGCGTGCGCCGCGACGGCAAACGCTATCGCCAGACGTATGTCCGGGGCGTGCCGCAGGACGAAGTGACAGTGGTCGGCGAAATTGAACCGGATAACCACGGGACTTCCGTCCGTTTCAAACCAGATGAGGAAATATTTGAAACTACAGAATTTTCCTTCGAAACGCTGAAAAAACGCTTTGAAGAACTGGCCTACCTGAACAAAGGCCTGGAAATTCTCTGCGTGGATGAACGCCTTGATGAAAAGCATCTGTTCCGGGCTGACGGCGGCATCACGCAGTTCGTAAGAGACTTGAATTCCGGCGAAGGCGGCGTCCATCCCGTCATCGCCGCCGAAGGCCGGATCGAAAACGTGATCGTGGACTTTGCCCTGCAGTATAACGCCGGATACAAGGAAAACGTGCTCACCTTCGCCAATAACATCCGTACCAAGGAAGGCGGTACGCATCTGGTGGGCTTTCGTACGGCCCTCACCCGCGCCATCAACGGCTATATAAAATCTCAGGCGGA
>JAIRVN010000008.1 GCA_031253875.1 Deltaproteobacteria bacterium
CTTGCCGGGCAAGGCCCCAAAGCCATGACCGACATGCTGACGCTCAATCTCGGCCTTGCCCTGTATCTGTTCGAGAGCGGACACCACGAGCCCGAAACCCTGGATCCGGATTGCGGATATAACCGCCCGCGCATGCGCGAGGCGATGCTGCTGGCCGGACAGGCCATTGCCGGCGGCGCGGGAAGGAGATTCTGCCGTGCTTGAACGTTTTCGCCGCGCCAAGGCCCACGAGATAGCCGCCCTGGAGGATCTTGCCGCCCGCGGCGCCCTGCCGCCCCCTCTGCTTGGCTACAGGCCGCCCTTTGTCGAAACGCTCAGGGCGCGGCGCGCTTCGCTCCCGGCGGTCATTGCCGAATACAAACGCGCTTCTCCTTCCGAAGGAGACATCAATCCCGGCGCAATGCCGGAAGAGGTGGCCGCCGCCTATGCGCAAGCCGGCGCCGGAGCCATCTCCGTGCTGACGGACCGCGAATATTTCAAGGGAGAGCTCTCGTTTCTTGACCGCATGATCGGGCCGGGCCTGCCCCTGCTGCGCAAGGATTTTCTTTTCCACCCCTTGCAGGTGGAGCAAAGCGCCGCAACCCCGGCTTCCGCCGTGCTCCTCATCGCGCGCATGCTGACCGACAACGTCCTCAAGGAGCTGATACGCCTGTGTGCGAAGCTGGCTCTCACGCCGGTCGTGGAAATCTTCGACACGCTGGATCTCCGGCGGGCCAAGGCCGACGGCGCGACCGTCATCCAGGTCAACAACCGCGATTTGCAGACCATGCGCATAGATATGGACACCTCCCGCCGCCTCATCGCCGCCAGGGAACCCGAAGAATTCTGGATCACGGCCAGCGGCATACGCAGCCGCGACGATCTGCTTGCAGCGGCGGTCTCGGGCTTCGACGCCGCGCTGATCGGCACTTCGCTGATGCGCGGCAACGATCCGGGCGCGGCGCTCGCGGCCCTGCTACAGGGAGAAGAAAGCCGTGCCTGAACCCATGTGCAAAATCTGCGGCCTGACCAGGGCCGAGGACGCGGCCCTGTGCCACAGCCTGGGAGCGGATTGCATCGGCTGCATCTTCGTCCCGGCCAGTCCCCGCTTTGTGACGCCGCAACGCGCGGCTCTCCTGCCGGATGGCCCGGCTCTGAGAACCGGCGTGTTCGCCGGAGCGGATCTGGACGAAGTGCGCGCCATCGCCCGCCTTGCCCGTCTCGATCTCCTCCAGTTGCACGGCGGGGAAGACCCTGCCTTTTGCCGCGCCCTGGGGCCGGAGCGCGTTATCAAGACGTTGTGGCCGGAAAAGCTCACGCCGGAGGAGCTGGACCGGGAACTGGATCGTTTTGCGCCGGTGTGCGCGTATTTTCTGCTCGATGCAGGCACAAGCGGCGGCGGCAGCGGCAACAGTCTGAAGACGGACATCCTGCGGCGCATACGGCCGCCGCGGCCCTGGCTGCTGGCCGGAGGCCTGGGCCCGGACAATCTGCGCTCCGTCCTGGCCGCGTTTGAACCCGGAGCAGGCCCCATCGGCGTGGACCTGAATTCCGCCCTGGAGAGCGCGCCGGGCATCAAGGATCACGAACTCGTACGCAGGGCGCTTGCGCTTGTGAAGGAAACACAATGCACTCAGGAGACAGCATCATGAAAAAAGGCCGCTTCGGCGATTTTGGCGGACAGTATGTGCCGGAACTGCTCATGCCGCCCTTGTGGGAACTGGAACGCGCATGCGCGAGCATTCTCCCCTCTCCGGCATTCCAGCGGGAACTTGCCGACCTGTTGCGCAACTTCGCGGGACGGCCGACGCCGCTCACCCGCTGCGATGCCCTGTCGCGGGAACTCGGCTTCAGCCTGTGGCTCAAGCGGGAGGATCTGCTGCATACCGGCGCGCACAAGATGAACAACACTCTCGGCCAGGCGCTGCTGGCAAGACATATGGGCAAAAAGAAGCTGATCGCGGAAACGGGCGCGGGCCAGCACGGCGTGGCCACGGCAGCGGCTGCGGCAAAACTGGGCATGGACTGCACCATTTACATGGGTTCCGTGGATGTGGAACGCCAGGCGCCCAACGTGGCCCGCATGAAACTGCTCGGCGCCAGGCTCGTGCCTGTGGAAAGCGGCACACGCACCCTCAAGGACGCCATCAACGAAACTCTGCGCGCCTGGATTACGGAACAGGCCGACACGCACTACTGCTTCGGCACTGCCGCCGGCCCCCATCCCTTCCCCACGCTGGTGCGCGATCTGCAAGCCGTCATCGGCAAAGAAACCAGGGCGCAGACCCTGGAGCAGATCGGCCGGCTGCCGGATGCCGTGCTGGCCTGTGTCGGCGGCGGTTCCAACGCCATCGGCATCTTCCATCCCTTTGCCGCGGACCCGGACGCGGCCGGGGTGCGGCTGATCGGCCTTGAAGCGGGGGGAACGGGAGAACCCGGCTGCTACAACTCCGCGCCGCTGAATCTCGGCCGGCCGGGGGTACTGCACGGCCAGTTCAGCATGCTGCTGCAGAACGCGGACGGGCAGGTGGAACCTTCCCATTCCGTGTCCGCTGGCCTCGACTATCCCGGCGTGGGGCCGGAACACGCCTGGCTGCGCCAGAGCGGGCGGGCCGAGTACCACATTGTCGCCGATGCGTCCGCGCTGGCCGCCTTTGAGACCCTCAGCCGCAGGGAAGGCATCATCCCGGCGCTTGAATCTTCCCATGCCCTGGCCTTTGCGCTGGACAATCCCGCCGCCTTTGCCAAAGACTCCCACGTGGTCGTAAACCTGTCCGGCAGAGGCGACAAGGACCTCGGCATTGCTTTCCAACATCTTGCCCTGTTTCAAGGAGAAGCGGCATGCGCCCCCTGAGTTTGCAACAACGGATCGAACAGGCCGTCCACGAAGGGCGCACCGCCCTCATCCCCTTCATCACCGCGGGCTTTCCGGAACCGGAACGCTTTGCCGGCATCATGCGCGAGCTGGACGCGAGCGGTGCGGACATCATTGAAATCGGCGTGCCCTTTTCCGATCCCGTGGCGGACGGCCCGGTGGTCGAGGAAGCCTCCCGCACGGCCCTGGCTGCGGGCGTCAGTCTCGACTGGACGCTTGAACAACTTGCCGGACTACGTTCCGAGCTTGCCGCCGGGCTTGTGCTGATGGGCTATTACAACCCCTTTTTGCAATACGGGCTTGAACGGCTGGCCCAGGACGCGGCCCGGGCCGGAGTGCAGGGCTTCATCGTGCCGGATCTGCCCCTGGATGAGGACGGCCCGTTGCGCGCCGCCCTGGCGCCCCACAAGCTGGATCTCATCGCCCTGGTGGGGCCCAACACCGGCGACGAGCGCATGCGCGCCTATGCCGCGGCTGCTTCCGGCTACGTGTACGTGGTTTCCGTCATGGGCACCACGGGCGTGCGCCGCGACCTGCCGATGGACGCGGCACAGACCGTACGCCGCGCGCAGGCGATCTTCCATATTCCGGTGGCGCTGGGTTTCGGCATCCACAGCCCGGAACAGATCCGCGACATGCCGTCGCCGCCCCAGGCCGTGGTGTTCGGCAGCGCGCTGTTGCGGCATCTGGCCGCCGGAAACACGGCAAAGGAATTTATGGCGCCCTGGACAAGCGAACAAAATTTGTAGATATATTTACTTTTTCTCTGCCCGGCGATCCAGACTGCGCCGATCGCCTACGCGCTGTTCCTGTTGCCCGTGCGTTTCCTCTGTCCGGCGCTCGCTCTTGCGCCGATCATGCATGCGCCGGTCACGCAGCCCGTGATCTGAACAGCTTGCGGACAGGGCATCAATAATAGCCATTGCTGCATCATACTGAAAAAGCAACACATGCTGCGCTATCTCATCCAGCGCGTGCCGGTTTTCCGTGCCCGCCACGCCGCTTTGCAACGTGGCCAGCGCCTTCTCAATCGCTCCCGCGTCGAACTTGCCCAGGGCGATCCGCAGCTTCGGCAGTTCCAGCAGCAACAGCGCCACATCATCGTCGCCCGCAACGACTGCCGCGTCTCCGGCCTGCTCCCGGCGCAAAAAGACGTCGAGCACGGCAAGCAGATCGCGCGTCTTGTCTGCAAAGATTTCGAAGTGCGTCCTGATGAAGTCCGTATCGTTCCGGATTCCCGCCGCTTCCAGCCTGGCCGCCAGTTCGGACAACGCAACGGCGCCGATATTCCCGCAGGCGCTCTTGATCCCGTGGATGTAAATCGTAAAGGCCTTTATGTCGCCCTTCTCCAGGGCGGAGGCCATCAGGTCGATCCGCGACAAGGCATCCTCGTGGAAAAAGCCGAGCGTCTTGACATAGCCCTCCCGGAAACCGCCCATCCTGGCAATGCCCTGCGCGACATCCAAACCTTCGAGTTCGATGCCCGATGTGCCGTCGTTCTGCATGGACGCCGCAGCGAGAGCTTTGCCGCGTTTATTCCCGGGGATCCACTTCTGCAATACGGCATGGAGCTTCGCGATTTCGATCGGCTTGGCAAGAAAATCGTCCATCTCGTTGGACAAGAACATTTCTTTCATCCCAGAAATGGCATTGGCGGTCAGGGCCACGATCGGGACTGTCTGGAAATATTCGTCCGGCAACGCGCGGATCAGCTTCGCGGTCTCGATGCCGTCCAGATCCGGCATCATATGATCCAT
>JAIRVN010000067.1 GCA_031253875.1 Deltaproteobacteria bacterium
GAACGTGAAAAGCCCGGCGCCATCCCCTGGCAGCAGTTCATGCCGGAGGCCAAAAGCGCCGTCCTCCCCCTGCCCGCGCTACGCGGACAGGCGCCCCTCGGTTTCTTCAACGCCGGGCCGGATATGGACGGCATTGTGCGGGAACTGCCCCTGGTGCTGCGCATCGGGGAGAATATCTATCCCTCCCTGTCCCTGCGCACCCTGATGCGGGGCCTCAACATGCGCAACCTCACGCTGGAATCCGGGCCATACGGACTGGAAGCCGTACGCCTGGGCAACAAATACTCGGCCGCGGTCAACCCGCAGGGCATGCTGCGCATCCCCTTCATCGGCCCGCGCCGTACCTATCCTTATTACAGCGCCGTCGATGTGCTGCATGGGCGCGTCCCTGTGGAAGCCCTGCAAGGCCGGGTGGCCTTTGTGGGAACCTCACTGGCCGGGCTGGCGGATATTCGCGCCACACCTCATGATTCCGCCTGTCCAGGCGTGGAGGTGCATGCCGCCGCCGTTGACGCCATACTGACAGGCAACGCCATCAACATCCCGCCGTGGACTCCGGTCGCGCAGCTCGGCCTGATACTGTCCGCCGGCTTTGTATGCACCCTGGCCTTCGGTTTCGCCCGGCCCCGCGTGTATCTGCCCGTGGCGACGGCGCTCATGGGGGCGAATATCCAGTTGGCCAGGCATATGTTCGGCGAGGGTCTGTTTCTTTCGCCCCTGTATGGCGTGTTGACCGTTGCGGCCCTGGGCGCGTCGTTGCTGCTGGTGCGCTTTTGGCAGGAAGAGCGGCAAAAACGCAGATTGCGCAGTCTCTTTTCCCGCTATGTTTCTCCGGAAGTGGTCAGCCGCGTCACCCGGACAGCGGGGGATCTCATGGCCGGGGAAGAGCGGAACGTCTCCATCATGTTCACCGACATCCGGGGCTTCACGTCCCTGGCGGAAACGCTCAAGCCCCAGGAGGTCGTGGCCCTGCTCAACCGCTATTTCACGCCCATGACCACCCTGGTGCGGAAGCATTCCGGCACTCTGGACAAGTTTATCGGCGATGCCCTGATGGCGTATTGGAACGCGCCTCTGGACGTGCCGGATCACCCGCTCAAGGCGTTGGAAACCGCGCTCGCCATGCGGGAGGCGCTCCCGGTTCTCAATGAACGGCTGCGGGCCGACATGAACCTGGAAATCCACATCGGCGTGGGCGTGCATACAGGCAGGGCCTTTGTGGGCAACATGGGAACAACGGATTTCGCCAACTACACTCTGATCGGGGACAACGTGAACCTGGCGTCCCGCCTGGAGGGACTGTGCCCGCAGTACGGCGTGGACATTGTGGTCAGCGGAGAGCTGAGGGACGCCTGCGGCGAAGCCTTTGCCTTTCAGCGCCTGGATACCATCCGTGTCAGGGGCAAAACGCAGCCTGTCGCCGTGTACCTGCCCCTGCGTCCGGAAGAGGCGGAAACACGCCGGGAAGAACTCGCGCTTTGGGAACAGGCGCGGGAGCAGTACGTCGCAGGCGACTTCGCGGCGGCAGACGCGCTTCTCAGCTCTTTGCGCGCGCACTTTCCGGAAACAAAACTCTACGCCGTCTTTGCCGATCGGGTGAACCGCCTGCTCAACGAAGCGCCTCCTTCCACCTGGGACGGCGTTTGGACAGGAACACCCAAGTGATAGTGTGCCGTACCGGAAAACGCGGGAGCGGCAGCGTCAATCCGCAGGCGGCAAGGTCGCGTTTTTCATGCGCGCGGCAGTAAGGCCCGGAGCGTTTTTCAGCTTGCGAAAAATGGTGGTGCGATCCACCTGGAACAGTTCCGCCACTTTACTTACCGAGCCGTATGTCCTGATGGCTTTTACAAGAATATCCCGTTCCAGGGAGGCCACAAGCTCCTTGAGGGGCATGGGGGCGGTATCACGCTCGCCGTACTCTTCGACCGGCATATCCCCCAAAACCTGCTTGGGGAGATCGCGCAGGCAGATAAGAGGCGAATCTTTTGTAATTACCAGGTTCTGTACCACATTTTGCAGTTCGCGCACATTGCCGGGCCAGTTGTAGGCCGCAAGCGCCGCAGGCACTTCCGGAGAAAAATGGAATTTCTTTTTGTATTTTGTTGCATAGCGCTGCAAAAAAAGCCTGGCCAGCGGCGCAATGTCTTCGCGGCGTTCGCGCAGCGGAGGAATACTGATGGTGGCGACATTCAGCCGGTAATACAGATCGCTGCGAAAGCGTCCGCTTTCCATGTCTTCTTTCAGATTACGATTGGTGGCCGCGATAACGCGCACATCCACCTTGCGCGGCTGTGAAGCGCCGACGCGCATCACTTCGTTGTCCTGCAGCACCCGCAGCAGGCGAGTTTGCATAGGCATGGGCAGTTCGCCTATCTCGTCCAGAAAAATGGTCCCGCCGTCCGCAATCTCAAAATAGCCAAGCTTGCCCTTGGCGCTGGCGCCGGAAAACGCGCCCGGCATGTACCCGAACAGTTCGGATTCGATCAGGTTTGCGGCAATGCTTCCGCAGTCTACCTTGAGAAACATTTTTTCCCGGCGTGCGCTGGCGTCATGCGCGATACGGGCAAGCAGATCCTTGCCGACCCCGGTTTCGCCCAGCAGCAGGATTGTGGCGTCGGCGCCGGCGACCCGTTCCAGCAATATCACGACTTTCTTCATTGCCGCGTCTTCAAACACCTGCTCGCTGTGGCGCGTGGGTTCCTGCAACACTTCCAGACGTTCCGCGAAGGTCTCGATGATTTCTTTCTGCTGGGCTATCTGCTCCTGAAACTGGGCAATCATCGTTATGTCGCGGACAAAGGTCACGACCAGACACACTCCGCCCTGCGCATCCAGCACGGGATACCCGCGCAGCATGACTTTTTTGGCGCCGTGAATCTTCTGCATGGACGTGACGGGCTTGCCGGTGCGCACGACTTCGGGGTTGACCACCACGTCGAAAATCTTTTCATTCACGAAATACGAGACGTGCTTGCCGTAAATATCCTCTTTTTTAAGACCAATAAGCTTTTCATACATGCGGTTTACGGTCAGGGCCATGCCATTGCGGTCGCTGATGAAAATGCCGTCGTCAAAAAGATCGAGAATGGGCTGAAAGTATGCGGCAAGAAAAGCATTGGAGTCAGCGTTCATACAGCGCGCACCTCCGGCGGCGTGTTCGTTCTCACGGAACAATACCGGGCTTCACCAACGGCGGCAAGCGGCGGCGCATTCTCAACTTGCGTGGCCGCCTACACCCAAAATTCACATTTATATAAAAATACTAATCTATTATACATAAATTATTCCGGCTTGTCTTGAAACCAAATATAAACTAAATTTGGTCAAAGCATCGGAGGACGTATGCGCC
>JAIRVN010000087.1 GCA_031253875.1 Deltaproteobacteria bacterium
CCGAGGAGAAAATTTGCTCGCCTTCTTCGTTTACCCGGCGCATTTTGAGTCCGGCCAAAGGCAGTATCTCGTGAGTGGCGAGTAGGTAGTGTAGTCTTGCACACCTTAAACTGCCAACAACAATTGGAATGGGAGGCCTTATCGCGCCTTGCCAATAAGCGCGTGACAAAGATGCGGGAGAGGTTACGTCGCGAAGGACGCAGCGATTTCGAGATCCTGAAAGCGCTGGGGGTTAATCCTGATCTAAATTTTGAGGAATATATGGAATCAGAATGAACACGCAAAAATTGCCGGATGTGTACAACGGGTAGTCCAGTCCAACAGGGATGAACTGCGCTGCTGCTCAAAGGCAATGGATGGCTCGCAGCCAGGCCTGAGCCATCGCGTGGACCTGGAGGGGAGACTCCACGCCGCGCTTACTCGTCTGAGAGTGCCGTGCATGTGCGGAATCCGGCACGGAACATTCCGCTTGCAATTGGCGATGCCGGTTGCTCCACATCAGGTACGGCACATTTCCATCCGGTGTCCCTAAGATATCGTACACATTAGGCATGATGGGCACGTGATCTCCGAAACAGCAAAGTTCCACAGGAGTGTCCAAATTCAGAAAAGCCGCGTGCAAAGAACGCAACATCCCGTCAGTATTGCGCAAATGGCGCAGATAGATCGTGAGTTCGTCGCAACCGGAAGGAGGGGGCATGGCATAGAATTCTTCGATATCGGACGGATGTACGCGTTCAAGGTGCAAGGGGCCGTGGCTTTCCATAGTAACGGCGAACACGAATGTCGGGCGGATCGCTTCACGCAGCACATGGACGATTTTCCCCCCCACCTCACTGTCGGCCACATAGGGACCGTAACGGCGCCCCCCCGCAAAAGAGCGCAGATCCAGAAATTCGTCAAAGCCAAACTGCCGGAACACCCTGTCACGAAAATAAAACCGCGCCCAATAGGGGTGAATACCGATAGTGCGATATCCCAGGCTTTTCAAAAACATGGCAAGTGAAAATACATGCAGGCCACGGGCAACCGCCCTATAGGGACTGAACCTGTGTACGCCGAGATGCTCTTCTTGTACGCCGGTCAGGAAGGCAAATTCAGTCCGCGCGGTATTGCCTCCCCATGCGGGCACTGTAAGCGCGCCATACCTCGCGGATTCCGCCTGGATGGCATCGAAGGCGGCCAGGACGTCGGTCCGGATGCCGCTGTACAGCGTCCTTGCGTCAAAAAAGGATTCAAGCTGCACGGCCACCAGGTGGGGTGCGGGCTGCGGCTTGCGCTCCCATATACTGGATATGCCGGCGGCGTCAAAGGGCGAGCGTATGTCCGAAGGGACGCGTTCAGCCTTGGCGTAAGCCCAGATACTGGCCAGTAGGCCCAGTGTGCGCACATCGTGTTCAGGCATGAAACGGACTGGCGGGTTGAGCCGGGATGCGCGCCAGAGCAAAAGAACGGCCGCGCCCAGCACGATGCCTACGCCTCCGAGTTGTCCGTTCAAGGCAAAGCGGTGAATCGGGGACGATTCACAATACAGGCCGGCTGCGGCCAGAAGAAAGATCGCTGCGGCCTGCAAAAATTTTTTTAAACCAAAAAGAGGAAGAAAAAAACGTGGATACCTGACAGCATCAAAAAAAAAACCATAATCCTGAAATATGAACGGTTCGCGCAAACTGCGCGTTTTTGTATTGCTCACCAGCACCAGGGTCAGCAGCACGGCCGATGCCGCAATCAAAGAACACCAGGGGCGACCTGTGAGCAGCACGGTGAAGCCGTAGCCCGCGCACCACAGTCCCGCATGCGCCTCCCAAGCGGCCCTTGACCTGTGCGGAAAGGGGCGTGGCCGCAAAAGACGCTCAATGCCCACCGACAAGGCCAGTCCCAAAAGGGCGGCCATCACCACCAGAAGCAAGGCGGCATCAGGATCCATGGCCGTCCTGACGTTCGCGTCGATGAGCGCGCAGACCATAGCCGAACCAGCGCGCGATGGGTATGGACAAGCATGCGGGAAGCACGGACAAGCTCCAAGCGCCTATATTCAAAGGGAAGGGAAAGGATATTCTGGCCCTGTCGCGTTCCAGCCCCCTGCGTATGGCTTTGGCCGCCTTTTGGGGCGTCCATAGAAAAGGCTTGGGACCCGGCATGCCGTCACACAAGGCGGAGGCCACATAGCCGGGCATAATCACATTTATGCGGATGCCTTCAGGAGCAAGCCGCCCCCGCAGGGAATCGCCGTATATTTTCAGCGCGGCTTTAGTAGCGCAGTATGTGGGTGTGAGGGGCAGACCGAAGTACGCGGCCAGAGAACTCATAAGGGCAACCTGTCCGCAGCCGCGTTTGCGCATATGGGGCAGTACGCTGTCCACCGTGGCCATTGCCGCCAGCATGTTGACCTCCACCAAGGCCTCGGCCTCATCCGGCTTTTCCCCAGCATTTCCGGCTCCGATGTGGGCGATGAGGCCGGCGTTGACAATGACGAGATCGGGGATGGAGTCTTCGCATACTTCCGCAAGCCACGAGCGCAGCGCCCGCCGGTCGCGCAGATCAAGGGCGTGGACATGTACGCGCGCGCCCTTGGCGCGGCATTGTTCAGCCACTTGATCCAGCTTGTCCGCGCGGCGTCCGTGCAAGGTCAGCGTGCTCCCCGGATGCGCGTATTCCAAAGCCAGGGCTTCACCTATGGCGCCTGTGGCGCCGGTAATCAGGATGTGTCCCAAGATCATGATTGTTTTGCCCGCCTTTCCTGCCATGATAGAAATACTGTTGCCGCAAAACCGGAACATACAATACAACTGAAAAGGCACACCCAATAGTTTCGCTCCAAGAGGGCGCATGACAGCGTCACCAGGGCATAGGCCAAAGTCAGAAGTTCCAGCAGCAGCAGAACTGTGTTGATGGGGGGATGATGCGCCCGCGCCGCGTTTTTCCCTTTGGGAGTGCGGTTGAACTCTCCCCTCAGCCCTGCAAGCACCCGCGCGGCAGCGCAGAAATAGTACAGAGACAGGGGGAGAAACATCGCCACATAGGCATATACGCGCAACACAGGCCGCATTGCCGGCTCGCGGCGCTGGAAGAGCGCGCCTTGGCGACCGCTCACGGAATTGGCGCATGCCCAGGTTATGGCTGCCAGAAGAAACAGCGTGCAACTTATGTCAAAAAAATTCCCGAGCTGCTCCGTCGCAAAGGTCAACGGCAGGGCCAGCAGAATCAGCATGTAAAACGAGGCCAGCAGCAGGGAGGAAAACATCAGGGAAATGGCGTATATTCTGCGGGCAGCCGGCATGGGCGCGGCAAACATGGCCCGGACGTGCCTTGCGGCATTGTGGATAAGTCCCCTGGCCCAGCGTTCTCTTTGCACGCGGAAGGCGCTTATGGTCGCCGGCAATTCCGTTGCGGACACCACATTGCGCAGGAAAACATATTGCCATGCCTGCAACTGCGCCCTGTAGCCCAGATCCACATCCTCGGTAATTGTTTCCGCGCTGATGCCGCCGACGTTTTCTATACACGCCCTGCGCCATACGCAGGAAGTGCCGCTCAAGGAGGCCATAAAGCCGCCGCTGTGCAGCCCCACGGTCACATATTGTCTATGTCCGCTTTCCATGGCCTGAAACATGGTCAGGAACGATGCGTCTTTGTTGGTGTACCGTATGCCCGTCTGCAGGAAGCCAATGCCAGGGTCGTCAAAGCAGGGTATGGTTTTGAGCAGAAAATCGCACGGCGGCACGCAATCGG
>JAIRVN010000095.1 GCA_031253875.1 Deltaproteobacteria bacterium
TGGGATTTTCCTTTCACGATCGCTTTTCGGTTTTTCAAGAGATTGTGGAAGGCTACGACTGGGACTTTGCCCTGATTCAATACAACTATCTGGATCGGGCCTACCAGGCCGGCGAGGAAGGGGTGAAGCTGGCGGCTCGCAAAGGGCTGGGCGTGATTATCATGGAGCCCCTGCGGGGCGGCTTTTTGACCCACCATGTGCCTGACGCCTTGCGAGCACATCTGGCCAGAGTTCAGCCTGCCTGGTCCTTGGCGGACTGGGCCTTGCGCTGGCTTTGGAGCCGGCCGGAAGTCTCCGTAGTTTTGAGCGGCATGAGCACCATGGGACAGGTAGAGGAAAACCTGAACATCGCCTGCGGCGCGGAACCGTTCACCGAAGCTGACGCGGCTGCCGTGGACTTTGTGCGCGATGCCCTCTTGGGCCGGATCAAGGTGGACTGCACCGGCTGCGGCTACTGTCTGCCCTGCCCGGAAGGAGTGAATATTCCCAAAAATTTTACGCTCTACAACGATTACTTCCTGACAGACGACGAAAAGGCGCGTGGCGTCATCAAGTATGTATATGGCAATCTGGCTCTTGCGTCCGACGAAACGGCCGACCGTTGCCAGCGCTGCGGGCAGTGTGAGGAAAAATGCCCCCAGCAGTTGCCTGTGGGCGAGGCCATGAGGAAGGTGGCAGACCTATTTTGCCGGTGATGGAACGGACCGCAATGCCTGGCGACAAGGCTTTCTGGCGTTTTGGGCAGGCATGCTTTACACTATGCCCATGCCGGACATCACCCTGTGCACGTATACCTATAACGACGCCGCCCTGGCGTGTGGACTGATCGCCTCGCTTCCTTCGTGGACGCTCAGACCGCAACGGCTCCTGGTGGTGGATGACGGCTCCGCGCCACCCTTTGCCCTGCCAGAGGATATGGGCGGCATGGAGGCTGATCTGTTGCGCCTGCCGGAAAATCAGGGACCGGGAAAAGCGAAAGCGGCCGGACTCTCCCAGGCGGCTACCGAGCTGATCTTAAGCCTCGACTGCGATATGCGCCTTGCGCCAGGCTGGCTGGCCGGGGCTGTGCCGCTGGCATTGCTGCCGGATGTGGGCATTGTGGGCGCACCGTATATCGCGGATGCCGGACAGGGGGTTGTCGGGCGGTACTTGAAGCATTTTGACGAGCCAAACATGCCGCCGGGAGATACACACTTTCTTGGCGGCGGCATCTGGCTGTTCCGGCAGGAGGTCTGGCGAAATGCGGATGGTTTTGGGGGCTACGCCAAACGTACACACGAGGACTACCATTTTTGCGATCGCGTGAAGCGGCTCGGCTTGCGTCTTGTGGCAGCGGGGGAAAAGGCGCGCCAAATACGCCGCCTGTCGCGCATCGCCATGGCAAAACGTTTCCTGGCCTGGCTTGGATCATCCCTGCGCGAAGAAAGTCGAACCCCGGAAATATTGGAGGCTAATGCCCTCAATCTTGCGAAGTACCTGACGCAACGTCTGGAATACGCCCTGCGCGTGAACGAGCCGCTCTTCGTCTACCTGGAAATGCTCCTTCTGGCGGTTTACGGCGCGTCCCATTGTGAAGGATTGAAAAAAAACCATCCGCGTGAAGCGGCCGCCTGCGCCGGTTCGCTACAGCGCGGTCTTACGGAACTGTGCGCGCCCTTCCCGCGTTTGACGCAGCTTCTGCGGCGCGATTTGACCGCGTTACAGTTCAACCCCCCTGTAACAACGGAGCACTGTCCCGTCTGGCAAAGCGCCCTGGATACCTTGGCGACCTTGGTTCGGGGCGGAGTCTTCGACCACATTGAGAACTTCCTGCCCCTGCTTTTGGAAGAAGACGCCGATCGGGCGGACTTTTCCTTTTACACCGCCGAACCATTGCCTTGACACCCCGACAGTCCGGCGTAGCAGTCCTCACACGCCCGGCACGGCGGGTCAATGTAAAAGAAGGTACGCCCTATGGAACACAGACAAAGCGGTATGTGCGGCGCTGGTAAGCGAGGACGCCGACGTTGCCGAAGTGGTTGTAGATGAGCCACGAGTAGCCGGGGATGGCGGGGTGCGCCGTCCCCGTCACGAAATAGGCGTTGGGCAAGCCGGACGGCCAGGGCGCGCCGTAAGCGCCGAAACCATCTATGGGAATAGCATCTCTGGGAGGATTTTCGCCATCCCATGCCTCCAGGTTGTTAATACGCGGCAATTTTCCGCCCTGTTGCCGGCAATAGGCTACGGTATCGGCCCAAGTCATTTTGGACTCGGACAGCGCGATAAATCCTTGTGGCAGCGGCTGCCCATGCCTTTCGGCGGTTATGACGTTGTCGACGACGATCAAGCCCAAAAAGACAATGCAGAGAATCCCATAAACCCTGTATATATCTATAGACATCAGGAACCTGCTCCATCCGCGCCGTCAAGAAGTTTTTTCCAGAAGACCGGGCCGGGCGTCACGCTCCGGGCGCCTTCAAAAGGAGCATGGTTAGCGAAGACGAGTACGTTCACGTCTTCAAGGGCAACAAACGAACACCCGGAATAGGCGTTGATTCCATCTCCCGCCTCTGCGATCAGGCTGCCGCCGTCCTTACCGTGTACCCGGCATGTTCCGGAAAGGATAAACCAGAGGAAAGGCTTATCGCTGGCGTGTATGGGCGCGTCTTCCCGGCGCAGGCGGAGCAGAGTCGCGCGCCATATAAACCGTGCGACTTCCTTGGGGATTGTTTGCTCCATGCCGTTGATGCGGTACAGGCTGCATACGTGGGCAAGCGCTTGTGGCGCGCTGTGCGTGACCAAGGGCAGCGCGCGCAACTCCGGCAACAGTTTGTATGCCAAGTCTGGTTCGCCGGCCGGGACAAGCTCTCGTATGGCATCGGAAAACGCGGGGTGTGCCCGTGCGAGGTGGACGGCGTCCGCTGCGACAAGAATCATGGGGATGCGGTACAGACCTGAAGTCAAGGTAAAACCGCCGGAATATACACGGTAGCCGAGGCGTTCATACATGGCGACAGTCGCCGGCGGTGAATAATGGATAGTGTACCCAAAACCCTGTGAAGTGAACAACTGTGCCGCATATTTGAAAAAATGCAGGAACAGGGGGGTGCCCCGGCATTCCGGCAGTTCCACCAGCCGTGAATAAATGATGATTTTTGAAAGGCCCAAAGGCTTTAGGCGCTCCAGGCGCAGCATATGCATCCATTCTTCGGGCAGATCGCCGGCATCGGCACGGGTGCCGGTGCCGATGGCGATCATCTTGCCTTCGGCATTGCGCGCCACGAGATGGACGGAATGCTCGTCATGGGGAGCATAGACCCGCCCCCGACCGTGATCCAGCCATTCCGCCTCCGGGAGATGACTGAAATAATGCTTGTAGCGAAAGCTGTAGACTTCCTCACGCAGGACGGGGCTGTCGGCCAATTCCCAAGAGTGCGGAATACACAAAGCCTGTTCAGGCATGTTCCACCCGTACAGCGCAGTTTTTGAATTCCGGGATGCCGCATTGCGGGTCATAGGTTACCGCGACCAGGGTCAG
>JAIRVN010000111.1 GCA_031253875.1 Deltaproteobacteria bacterium
GGCAGCATGCACTGGACGAAGGAAAAAAAACGCGCGCGGAACTCACGAGCCCAGGGCTGGGCGAATACATAGTCCCGCACTGCGGCATCCTTACCCGAAAGCGGGCGCATGTCCTCCACAAAATAGGGATTCGGCAGAAAACGCAGATCAAAGACAACGTCGGCTTCTTTCGGCACTCCGTATTTAAAACCGAATGATATCAGATTGACTTTGAGCGTATGACGCAGACCCTGCGCCTCTCCCCAGTTCTGCTGCACGGCGCGGCGGAGATCGTGGATGGAGAAGCTGCCGGTATCCAGAATAATGTCCGCCATGCGCAGCAACGGGTGTAAACGCTGCCGTTCCGCCTCCAGGGCAGCCTCAAACCCCATGCCCTCGCGCTCGAGCGGATGGGGACGGCGCGTTGCGGCGTAGCGCCGCATAAGCACCGTCATATCAGCGGTCACGAACACCAGCCGGGGGTGTACGCCTTGCAAAGCCAGGCGAACGAGCGTCTGTTCAATATCCAGCAAATCGCCCTGGCGCACATCCATGCCCAGGGCGATCCCCCTGAAGCTCGCATACTCCATCCGACTCAACAGGCGCATCATATCCGGAGCAAGACTGGCGGGCAGACCGTCCACCGTGAAGAAGCCCATATCTTCAAAAACGCGGAGCACCGTACTTTTCCCGGCGCCGGAAAGGCCGGTTACGATACATGCCGGAATGCCGCCTTCGGTCGCCGGGACGCTTTTCCACGATGCTTCCTGCTGCCCTTCCATACACCCTCTGTATCTGTCGCATTTACACGGACAAAAAAAGGCGAGGATCAGCGTTCAAGGCTTTGCCGAGAAGACGCGCATTTTTTTTCCCGATGGGACGCTTGCCGCTTTCCATTTCAGAAATATGCCGGATCGGAATGCCGGAAAGCTCGGAAAGCAGCTTCTGGGTGAGGTTTTCCCTGCCCCTTGCCCCTCGCAGGAAAGTGGCCGGCAAGTCCTCGTCGCGGATATTGAGCGCCTCCCTCCAAGGAACGGCCTCACTTTCTTCACGCAGACCATAAGCGCGCATTGCCTCAAGAACCTTATCCACAAGTGCCGGAGGCACTTCAAAGGCGAGGCGCACGGTTTCAGTACGGGGCGCGTTCGTGTGTTCCAACATATTCTATCTCCGCAATCCGTACACCATCCGCATACTCCGCCCATACGGCAACATACGTCGGGTGTCCCTTTTTCAAGTGACAATGATGGCGATTTTTTCCGATTTTGCCGTAGTTCGGCCAATCCCCACGAACAGGACCATTTTGCTCGATATCTCCCATAAGGAATTGCACTTGGTCTTTTACTTTTTTTGGGAGGCTCCCATAGGATTTTTGCGCCTTGGGCGACATTTTCACAATCCAGCTCATGCAAGCTCCGTTAATGCAAAGATACTACTTTTTAGTAAGTTGTCAATTGCCGCGCCATGTCCGGCGCACATAGCAGTTGACCCCACATCAGGTGCGAACTGATACGGGGCCGAAAATGATAACCTTGGCAGATAATCGTGCACGTGGCGCTACTGCTACACTATCGGGTCGATAAGCCCGTATCCTCCATTGCGGCGGTGGTAAATGACGTTGACGCGTTCCGATTCGGCATTGAGAAACACAAGAAATTCATTCTCGGAAGACTCAAGCTGCATGAGAGCCTCATCCACATGCATGGGCTTGGGTTCGAATTTCGAAGTGCCGGTGATGGTGCGTTCGCCGCCTTCTTCCTGCAGCGGGAAGGCAAATACGTCAATAACCGTGTTTTTGCTCTGGCGGCGATGTTCCTTGACTCTGGAGACATGCTTCTTGATTTGCGACTCAAGCTTGTCCAGCACGAGGTCAATGGAGCCGTACATATCTTCCGTCTGTTCCGCAGCGGACAGTTGCAGACCTTCTCCGCCGACCTGCACGTCACATTTGTGCCGGAACTTATCAACATGCAAACACACCTGCACATCCAATCCGGCAGCTTTCCCAAAAAAACGGCCCAGCTTTTCAAAACGCCGGCGGGCATATTTCTTCAAATGTTCTGACGGCTCGAAATTCTTGAACGTAAAGGCGATGTGCATGCAAAACTCCTTTGTCCAAAAGTGTATGGAACGTTAGCGGGGCAGGACGGTCAAAAATGTTCCTTCCGCCGCGAAGAAGAGGGAATATTCATCGCGGTGCGATACTTGGCCACGGTGCGGCGCGCAATATTCACTTTGACATGCTCTTTCAGCATGTCGCCCAGGCGTTCGTCGCTCAAAGGCTCTTTGGGATCTTCCTCGGCGATGAACTTCTTGAGCAGGGCCTTCACGCTTTCCGATCCGACCTGACTGCCGTCGTCAAGCCCAAGCGCGCTGTTGAAGAAAAACTTCAGTTCGAAGACGCCATGGGGTGTCGCGACATATTTATTGGTGGTAATGCGGCTCACGGTAGATTCGTGCATTTCGATATCTTCCGCTATATCCTTGAGAATAAGCGGCGCAAGGCGGCTGACGCCCTCCGCGAAAAACGCCTTCTGATGCTTCACGATGCTTTCCATGACCCTGTACAGGGTACGCTGACGCTGATGCAGGCTTTTGATAAGCCATGACGCGGAACGCATTCTCTCCGCACAGTATTCCTTCTCCTTGTCGGACATTAAGGCCAGCCGCGTCTCGTACGCGGGGGAAAGCTGCAGGGAAGGCAGGCCATCATCATTGAGGACGATGAGAAAATCATCGCCGTGCTGATAGACGAAGACATCCGGGCTGACATAGACGGAGTCGCCGCCCCCGAAACTCGCGCCGGGCAATGGATCAAGGCTCTGGATAATATCCATGTACTCCTTGATCTCTTCCATCTCCAACTTGAATTTCCGCAGCAGGGGCTTGTAGCGGCGCTCTTCCAGATCTTCCAGATGATCGCGCACAAGCTCAACCAGGATGGGATCACGATCATAACGCAACACCTTGAGCTGTACGAGCAGACATTCCTGGGGCGTACGCGCGGCCACCCCCACGGGGTCGAATTGCTGCACTATTTCCAGCACCGTCAGTACTTCGTCGGGAGTCCTTTCGGCCATTTCGGCTATTTCGTCCAAGGTGGCCTGCAAATACCCGGTTGAAGAAAGATTGCCGATGATAATTTCCCCGATGTCCTTCTGCGCATCCGTCAGGGAAGAAAGACGCAACTGCCACAAAAGATGTCCCTCCAGCGAGGGTTTGCCGGAATAGCGCGTCTCAAAAGGCGTGATATCCTCAAAGGACTCATATTCCCGCGTCTGGGACAGGCGCGGCGTACTGGCGAACTCGCCCAGGTAATCCTCCCAGTCGGCGTTGCGCACGGCCTCCTGTTCGTATCCGGTAGCCTCCTCGGCTTCCGGACGTTTTTCATCGTTGTCGGGAAGCGCTTCTTCCTGCGTTTCCTCCAGAAAAGGATTGTCCAGCAGCTCGTTCTGCACGGTCTCCAGCAACTCGAGGCGGGAAAGCTGCAACAGCTTGATGGCCTGCTGGAGTTGTGGCGTCATGACCAACTGCGTGGTCAGTTTAAGCTGTTGCCGTAATTCTAACGCCATAGGAAACAATCTTTCGTAAAAAATGGAGAGTATGGGAGCTCTTGCAAACATTGTGCCCTAGTAAGGGCAAGGATGCAAGTAGGGGCTTGGCGTCCTATGAGGCACTCTCCTTTTTTTCCTTCGCGGCCCCGATGAAAGCCCGGAAAAGCGGGTGGGGACGCATGGGATTGGACTTGAATTCCGGATGGAACTGGCAGCCCAGAAACCAGGGATGATCCGGCAGTTCCACGATCTCCACCAGACTGCCGTCGGGCGACAGACCGCTGAACGCCATGCCCTTTTCCCGGAACAACGCAAGATAGTCGTTATTGAATTCGTAACGATGGCGATGGCGTTCCAGCACCTCGGCGCAGCCGTAAGCCCGGTAAGCCGTGCTGCCCGCCTGGATTGCGCAGGGATATGCGCCGAGCCGCATAGCGCCGCCCTTGTCGCTTGCGGCATCGTGGCGCCGGAGCGCCTGGGCGCGGACATCAAACCATTCCGTCATCAAATAGATGACCTTGTCTTCCGCTGCGCCGTCGAATTCTGCGGAGTTCGCCTGCGGCAGGCCCGCCACGTTGCGCGCGAATTCAATGACCGCGCATTGCATGCCAAGGCAGATACCGAAGAAAGGCACCTTGTTCTCGCGAGCATAGCGAATGGCCTGTATTTTTCCCTCCACGCCCCGATAGCCGAAACCGCCGGGCACAAGGATGCCGTCCACATCCCGCAGCATGTCCGCCGCAGTGTCCGCCGTGATGTCCTCGGAGTTCACATAGTGCAAATCCACAGCCGCCCTGTTGCCGGTTCCGCCGTGGACAAGCGCTTCGTGCAAACTTTTATAGGCTTCCTTGAGTTCGACATATTTTCCGACAACAGCAATGGTTACGCGGCTTTCGGGATGCTCGCGAGCATGCACCAGTTCGCGCCAGGGCTCAAGCTGCGCGTTGCGGGCGGGCAGCCGCAGCAGAATGGCCACCTTCTGGTCAAAGCCCTCATCGTAAAAGCTCAGGGGCACCTCATAAATGTTGTCGACATCAACGGCGGAAAACACGGCATCCCTGTCCACGTTGCAAAAGAGAGCTATTTTGCGCTTCAGATCCTGGGGAATCTGCTGTTCGCAGCGGCACAGGATGATGTCCGGCTGAATGCCTATGGAAAGCAGCTCTTTCACACTGTGCTGGGTAGGCTTGGTTTTCAGTTCGCCCGACACGCGCAGATACGGCACCAGCGTCAAGTGGATGTTCAGGCACGCATTGCGGCCGATGTCGGAACGCAACTGCCGTATGGCTTCCAGAAAGGGCAGGCTTTCAATGTCGCCCACCGTGCCGCCGATTTCAATGATCGCGGCATCCGGCGGTTCCGCTTCCTCCGCCAGACTCAGCACGCGGCGCTTGATTTCGTCCGTGATATGGGGAATCACCTGCACCGTGCCGCCCCGATAGTCCCCGCACCGTTCCTTTCTGATGACTTCGTAGTAGATGGCGCCTGCGGTAGCGTTGTTCTTGCGCGACATGGGCACGCCCAGATAGCGTTCGTAATGTCCGAGATCCAGATCCGTCTCCGCGCCATCGTCCGTCACGAACACTTCCCCGTGTTCCAACGGATTCATGGTGCCCGGGTCGACGTTGATATAGGGATCCAGTTTCTGGATGGTGACGGAAAGGCCGCGGGCCTTGAGCAGGGCGCCGAGAGAAGAGGCCGCAAGTCCCTTCCCCAAAGAAGAAAGCACACCGCCAGTAACAAATATATACCGTGTTTTCATAGAATTTGATTCCTCCAGTGCAGCGGCGCGGCCCGACGTGGTGCACGCGCCATCAGCCTCTGCATACCCTATTTTTCAAAAAATGCCAGCATTGACCTCCGCGCCATACGCACATAGACTTTCGATCCCCCCGCGCAAAGGAGTGCACATGGGCAAGGTTCATACTCTGGTCATTACCGGCTATGGGACAAATTCCCATCTGGAAACAGCGCACACGGCCCGCCTGGCGGGTTCGGATCGCACGGATATTGTCCATTTTGCCGAACTGATCGCCGCCCGCACGCGGCTGGACGACTATCATTTTCTGATTTTCCCCGGCGGTTTTCTGGACGGCGACGACCTCGGCGCCGGACACGCGGCCAGCATGCGCTGGCGTTATATGGAAGACGCTCACGGCGTCCCCCTGCTGCGCCGCCTGAACGCTTTCCTGGAAGACGGCAAGCTGCTGCTCGGCATTTGCAACGGATTTCAACTGCTCGTCAAGCTCGGACTGCTTCCCGCCCTGGACGGCGCGCGCTTTGAACGCCGCGTGAGCCTCGGGCACAACGACAGCGGTCGCTTTGAAGACCGCTGGGTCTATCTGGCCGTCAACCCCGACAGCCCGTGCGTGTTCACGAAAAATCTGGATATCCTGACCATGCCGGTACGCCACGGCGAAGGCAAACTTATTCCGGACAGTCCCGAACTCCTCGCCCGTATTGAACACGAAGGGCTGATCGCGCTGCGTTACGCGGATCCCGAACATCTTGCGCCTACCCTGGAGTATCCGGCCAACCCCAACGGTTCCCCGTTGGCCATAGCCGGCCTGACCGACCCCGCCGGCCGCGTTCTTGGACTCATGCCGCACCCGGAAGCTTTCCATCATGCGACCAACCACCCCGGCTGGACGCGCGGCGAAAGGAACGCGCCGGGAACAATGATTTTCGTCAATGCTGTACGATATTTACGGAATTTATAGCAATTTTTTTCTTGACAACAAAGACCATAACGGCTTATGAGGTGCAGATGCAATGTGATTCGCTGGAAACCTACGGAGGATAGCCCCTTGGTCATTGGCAAAGCCTCGCAAACATAGCGTACCTGTGAAAAAGGCGCACCCCGCAAGGGCGCGCCTTTTTCAGTAGACCGATTTTTTTATGCAACTAGATGAAATAATTGATACACTAGAAAAGATCGCCCCGTTGGGCAGCGCGGCAAGCTGGGACAACTCCGGCATGCAGCTCGCCAGCTACAATACCACTGTCCATACCCTCGCTGTCTGTCTCGATCCGAGTCCTGCTGCCGTACAACGCGCCGTGCAACTAGGAGCGCAACTGCTCGTCACGCATCATCCCCTGCTGATCACACCCCGCCTGCCCGTTGCGCTCGACAGTTTCCATGAAGCGCTCTCCTTGCTCTTCAAGGCAGACATGGCGCTCTATGCGGCCCACACGTCGCTGGACGCGGCCTTGGACGGCCCGGCCGGCTGGCTGGCGCAGGAACTTGCGCTCCGCGAAATACAGGTGCTGGAACCCTGTTCGCGCCAGACAGGCCCGCTCCGGGGTTTCGGCTGTGTGGGCGACCTGCCCGAGCCGCTGTTCCTTGATGCTCTGCTTGCACAGCTTGCCCGGCATATCAGCCTGGAAGGCGCACGCCTGTCCGGCCTTCCCATGGAACATACCCGGCCCCTCAAGCGTATCGCCATTTGTCCCGGTTCAGGCTCCGCGCTCGTCCGGATCGCCGCCGGAGCCGGAGCGGATATATTCATTACCGGCGATGTGAAATACCACAGCGCCCTGGACGCGCCTCTACCGCTGCTGGATGTCGGCCATCATTCCCTTGAAGAAGAAATGACCCGGCGTTTTGCGTTGCTTCTGGCTGAACGCCTGGGCGGGGTGGACGTGCATTTCCTTCCCTCAACCAATCCCATGCGGCCCGTCATGCCTGCGGACGCATGCAAACCAGTTCTGGAGAATCCAAGGTGAGTCTTTACATTCAACAAATCGCGCAACTTGTTGCTCTGCAAAAAGTGGACGACGCCATCCACACCATAAAAAACGAACTGGGACAGGCGCCCCTGGAAGTGGACACGCTGGAGCAGCGCTTTGCGACGCTTGAAGATCAGCACGCCAAACTTCTTGACAAGCTTGGACATCTCCAGGAACAGCAAAAACGCCTTGCTCTCGAGATTGAAGACGACGCCGCGCGTATTAAAAAGAGCAAAAGCAAGCTCATGCAGGTGGCCAATACGCGCGAATACCATGCCATGTTGCGCGAAATGGACAATATGGAAAAAAGCAACCGCTCGCGGGAAGAAGAGAAGCTCACCCTGCACGAAGCCCTGCAGCTTGAGAATACGAACCTTGAGGAACTCTCCGGCCTCCACGCAAACGTGAAAACGGAACTTGAGGAAAAGCGCGGCACCTTGCAGGCGCGCATGGACGTGGCGCAAGATCAACTGAATATTCTGCAAAAAGAGCGCTCCACAGCCGGGCTTGAGATCCCGGCCCCGGTGTTCTCGCGTTATGAGTTCATCCGCAACAGGCTTGCGCATCCGGTCATCGTGCCTGTCCACCAGGGAATATGTTCGGGCTGCCACATCGCCGTCCCGCCGCAGACCTTCATCGAACTGCAGCGCGGCCAGCAAATTCTCAGTTGCCCGAACTGCCAGCGTCTGATTTACTGGGATGAGCACTTCGTTGTTCCGGAAGAAAATACAAGCGCTGCCTAAACGGGTGTCGCCCGACGCGACGCCGGGCAGCGGCTCGCATATTTCGCAAAGCCGGACAGACCGCCGCTGCGCGGCTTGGCTTCGACCGGGCTGCGGGGAGGAAAGTCCGGGCTCCGCAGGGCAGGACGCTGGGTAACGCCCAGGGGGTGAAAGCCCCGGAAAGTGTCACAGAAAACAGACCGCCTTGAAGCATGCCTTTGAGGCAAGGGTGAAACGGTGGGGTAAGAGCCCACCAGCTGCCGCGGTGACGCGGCAGGCTCGGCAAACCCCGTCCGGAGCAAGACCAAATAGGGAAGGCGGCCGGCCCGGCCATGCCTTCCGGGTAGGTTGCCAGAGGGCACAGGCAACTGTGTCCCCAGAGGAATGGCGGTCGCCCCGCCCCGCAAGGCGGGGAACAGAACCCGGCTTATCGTCCGGCTTTGCGATGCATACCTGATGACGCACCTCTCTCTCCGCCCTGTCCGTCCCTGGGCCGTTGTGCTGGCCGCAGGTTCGGGAAGCCGCATGGCCGCGGCAGGCCTTGCCCGGCCCAAGCAGTTTTTGACATGCCAGGGCATGCCTCTGTACTGGCATTCCGCCCTGACGTTCAGCCGTTGCGCGCGGGTGGCGGGCATCGTCTTTGTCTTGCCGGAAGATTGTCTGGCGGAAGAAGAAGTCCGCATCCGGCAGTTCGACGGACTCACGGTCGGCGCAACGCCAAATCCGCCGAACTCCTCCAGACCGCTCGGCGTGCCGTGGAAGGCGGTCGCCGGCGGACATCTGCGCCGGGATTCCGTCTTCAATGCCCTGTCGGCGCTGCCCGTGGACTGCGAATACGTTCTTGTCCACGATGCGG
>JAIRVN010000120.1 GCA_031253875.1 Deltaproteobacteria bacterium
CCATTCTTCGAACCATGAGCCCGAAAGCCACGTTGTCCAGCACTGTTTTCCAGGGGAACAACGCGTATTGCTGAAAGACAACTCCTCGAGCCGGGCCGGGTTCGGTGACTTTTTGGCCGTTGAGATAAATGTCGCCGTTGTCCGGTTTTTCAATCCCGGAAAGACAATTGATGAGCGTGGTCTTGCCGCACTGGCCCGGGCCGAGAATAACCAAAAATTCGTTGTGTACCACTCCGAGGGATACGTTGTGCAGCACTTCGATATAGTCCGTATTGGCGGTAAAGCCTTTGGAAATGCCCCGCGCCTCGATTTTGTATTCCGTCCGCATGCTGACGCCTCCGCTTACTGGTTCAGGTCACGGCGCCAGGGACATAGCATCCGCTCAAGCAAACGCAGGGATACTGCCAGGAAAAATCCGATAAGCCCGATAGTGACCATGCCCACGATGATCATGGGCACATCGCCAAGGTCTCCGCCTTGAATGATGATGAAGCCGACACCCTCACGGGCGCCCACGAGTTCCGCGGCCACAACGCACATCCAGGCCATGCTCATGGCATTCTGAACTCCGGCGAACACCGAAGGCAGGCTGGCGGGTATGGCTACGTTGAAAAGCTGCTGGTTGCGGGTGGCTCCAAAGGTGCGCGCCGCATCTATGAGCAGCCGCTCAGTATATCGCATGCCCGTATACGCGTTCAGCACAAAGACCACGAACGCGCCGACGAAGCAGATAAATATTTTCGGTCCCTCCCCAATGCCCAGCCAGAGAATGGCCAAGGGAATCCAGGCCAGCGGGGGAATGGGGCGCAGCAGCTCGAAAACGGGGTTCACGATCTTATGGACGGTGGTGTTCCAACCCATGGCTATGCCGAGTGGTATGCCGAGAACGCCGGCCAGAAGATATGCCGCCAGCACCCGGCGCAGAGAATAGCCGATATGTGCGAACATGGAGTTGCCGCCAATAGACTCGCGGAACATGATCACCGCCTTTTGCAGCACTGTGACAGGGCTGGGAAGGTAGGCGGCGCCCATGCGCATGGCGCACAGCTGCCAAAATACGAGCAGTATGGCGAAGGAGGCCAGCGTGCCTGCTCTTTCCAGGTTTTTTTCAAGGATTCCTTGCATTACAGGCTCCTTGAAGATGCGAAGCGGCTTTCAATATACGAAAGCAGCGCCGACATGAGCGCGCCGGAAAAGCCGATGGCTATCATGCCCACAATAATGATGTCCGGTCGCGCAATGCGCCTGCCCATCTGGATGAGAAAACCCAGCCCTTCACTGGCAGCCAGCAGTTCCGCCGCCACAAGGGTTGTCCAGGCAGCGTTGAGCGACAGCTTGAGACCGGTGAAAATCATCGGAATGGCCGAGGGCACGCCGATCTTGCGGAAAGTCTCCCAATTGCTGGCGCCGTAGATGTTCGACACCCGGATCAGTACGGGATTGGCCAGGGTGATGCCGATATAGGCATTGATGACGCAGGGCACAAAGGCCGAGAGCCAGATGATGAACACTTTCGCGGTATAGCCGATGCCCAGCCAGAGGATGGCAAGAGAAATCCAGGCTATGGGCGGGATAGGCCGCATGGAGTCGAAAATGGGACGCGCCAGAATACGCACAGGTTTGTACCAGCCCATGAACAGCCCCAGCGGGATGCCGGTCAGCATGGCCATCGCGAAAGCCCCAAGAGCCAGGCCCAGACTCGTCAGGGTATGTACTTGCAGCGTGGCTCCGTCAGGAGAGGTATCCCAAAATTTTTCCAAAAAAACGCTGAATACCTCGGAAGGGGGCACCAACTGGTAGGAGCCGACGATGCCAAACCTGCACAGGGCTTCCCAAAAGCACAGGAATCCGATGAGGCTGGCCACGGAAATCCAGTATTCGCGCAACATGCTCTTGATTTTTGGCTGCGGAGGCGGATGGGCCGCGACAGGTTTTACGTCTGGCATAGAAATCTCTCGCGGCAAAAAAATCCTGGCCGGGTGATTCAACAACTGAAGCCGGAACGCGCCCAATGCGCGTTCCGGGTGACGGGGATACTGGTCTTATTGTTTCGCATTCATTGTCTGGACTCTTTCCATAATGCCAGGCTCAATGCCGTAGTTCCTTGCCTTCAGCGTTTCTAAATCCTGCGCTTTCAGCGTTCCCTGGGCAACGAAGAATTCCACGAATCTCTCGGCCCAACTCTTGAGCTGCTGGGGGTCTTTCATGAGCTTTATCTGTTCCGCAACGGGGAACAAGGGCCGCAACTGAAATTCGTACTTCAGAAATTCACGAGGCAGCTTCAGGCCGCAGTAATCGGTAAAGTACTTATTCAACCATTCTTCAGAACTCTTGGGGTCAGCGCGCATCTTGTCAATGTCGGCCATATAGAGCCTCAGCCATTTGGCGGCAAGATCGGGTTTTTCTTTGACAAACGCGTTGCGGGCCACAATGAGGCCCGGGACTATGGCTTTCGCCGCCCGGCCGGAAGAAACTTTCTTCCATCCTTTGTCTTGGGCCATGTAGCTGAAAGGGGCCCAAAAGACGGCGATGTCGCCCTGGCCGGCGCCAAAAGCAGTGATTGCCTGAGCCTGTTCAATGTTGGTGATCTGCACATCCTTGTCTTTGAGGCCCAGGGCATTCAAGGTGGCGGTAAGAGCATAATGGCCCGTGGAAATGGTGGCTACCAGTATCTTCTTGCCTTTCCAGTCTTCAGGCTTGCCGTAGATATCCGGATACCCGGGCACGGCGCCCTTGGTCTTCAGAAGGGGAGAATCGGGCCGAACCCAGATGTCGTTAGTTTCCGATTCATCGTTAGAGATGCCAATAATCTTGGCGTCATAACGCAACACCGCCATGAGCGAAGGGGTCATGCCCATGGCGCCCACGTCCCACTTGTTCGCGGCCAGAGCTTCGTTTTGGGGCGCGCCCGAAGGGTAGAGTTGTAATTCGAATTTGAGGCCGGCCGCCTTCTCACGTCCTTCCTGGATGTCCCACCACGGAGGCATGCCGTGCAGGCACGGCTGTATCGACACCCTGATGAGAGTTTCGGCGCCGAAGGCGAAGCCGGAAAAGCAAAGCACAAGTACCGCTGCCGCTAAGAGTTGAAAACTTTTGCGCATACATACTCCTTTGGTTTTATTACACGCGTCAGGGGAGCTTGTCCGCTCCGTATTTTGGTTCGAGATGTATTGTGAAATCTCAGTTTGCTGGGGAACATATCAAAACAGCAGCCCTTCCGGTGTCGGCACGCGCAGCAACATGCCGAAGCAGGCCCAGACAGCAGCGCACATTATCACGGTGAGAATACAGCCCGCCAAGGCGGATTTTTTCCAGTCGCCGACATCGTGCAGCAGCATGGTGGAGCCGAGCAGGAAAATAGCGCTGGCAGAGTAAAAGCCGAGCAATTCCACAAGAATTGCGTATGCGGCGGAAGTGGCGCAGATGATGCCCACCCGGCGCAGGGTTACGGCTTCTCCGTCCGGGAGGGCTTCGCTTTGCCGCCGTTTGTACAGGCCCATAATCACCAGAGTCAGCCCTCCCGCGATGATGAAACCGAGGAGTCCCATGGGATAGAAGAGGCTCACGCCCTCAAGATCGCTGCTTTGGGCGCAGAACATCGCGGCAATGACGAGACAGAAGGCCGCTGCAGCGAGGTCGGCAGTGCTTTTACGCATCATGGGGC
>JAIRVN010000041.1 GCA_031253875.1 Deltaproteobacteria bacterium
GCCGAGCCGTTCGCCAAGTTCCGCATAGGGCCGCGGCGCGAGCGGAAAATCCGTCTGGATGATGTCAAGCAGGCGTTTGTCTGTGCTGTCCATGGGCAAATTCACCTCCCGGATTCCGGTTTTTTCTTTGCCGGTTCATAGCTGCACAGGGGTTCAGGTCCCATGTGGTCGCCGTCCATGCTGTAGGCGCGAGCGCGACAGCCGCCGCAGACCTTGTGGTATTCGCACACTCCGCATTTGCCCTTGTAGTCGGATTGGGTGCGGAACTGTTTGAAGTGCGGCGAACTGCGCCATATTTCCGGAAAAGGCCTTGTCCGCACATTGCCGCAGTCCAGTTCAAGGTAGCCGCAGGCTTGCACCTGCCCCACATGGCTGATGAAACAAAAACCCGTACCGCCCAGGCAGCCGCGCGTCATGGCGTCCATGCCGAAGTTTTCCGCTGTGACGCCGATGCCTTCTTCACGGGCGCGCTGACGCATGATGCGATAATAATGCGGCGCGCAGGTGGCTTTGAGATGCATGGAGCTGTTTTTACGGAAATCATAAAACCAGTTCAGCACTTCTTCGTATGCTTCAGCGGGGATGACCTGAGCCGCAAGCCCCACGGCCCGGCCCATGGGCACGAGCAGAAAAATGTGCCACGCCTTGGCGCCGATGCGCTCGCACAGTTCGAAGATGCTTTTGAAGCGGGTCAAATTGCTGCGCGTGACCGTGGTGTTGATCTGGAATTCCAGTCCGGCCTGTTTCAGGTGGTCAATGCCGCGCATGGAAGCGTCAAACGCGCCTGGCACGCCGCGAAAGGCGTCGTGGCTGGCGGCGTCGGCCCCGTCGATGGAAATGGAGCAGCGCTGCACGCCGGATTCTTTGAGGCGTGCGGCGCTCGACGCGTCGATCAGCGTGCCGGTGGGCGAACACACGCAGCGCAGTCCCCTGGCCGTAGCGTAGGCCACCAATTCGTAGACATCGGAACGCATCATCGGATCGCCGCCGGTGAAAATGATAATCGGACTGCCTACTTCAGGGAACGTGTCGATCAGTGCCTTGGCTTCGGTATTGCTCAGTTCGCCGGGATAGGGTTCGGGATGCGCTTCGGCGCGGCAGTGTTTGCAGGCCAGATTGCAGGAACGGGTGACTTCCCAGGCGATAAGGCGGCAGGCCGGGCTGCCGTCGGGCAGCGTCTTCAGTACCGTGCCGGGGCGTCCGCCGTGCGCGGGAGGCATATGATCGGGATGCACTATCTTACCAATCCTTTTTTCAACAATTCTTCGGCAAAATAGGTCAGGATCAGGGACGCTCCCGCGCGTTTGATGCCGAGGAGAGATTCGAGAATGACGGCTTCTTCATGGATCCAGCCACGCTGCCCCGCAGCCTTGATCATGGAATATTCGCCGCTGACCTGGTAGGCGGCGACGGGGGCGTCGAAAGTATCTGCAAGCAGGCGGATCATGTCGCCGTACGAACCCGCCGGTTTCACCATGAGGATGTCCGCGCCTTCGGCAAGATCGGCGGCGGCCTCGCGCAGGCCTTCGCGGGCGTTGCCGGGATCCATCTGGTAGCTTTTGCGATCCCCGGACTTGGGCGCGGAATCCGCAGCGTCGCGGAAGGGGCCGTAATACGAGGAGGCGTATTTTACGGCATAGGACATAATCGGCAACTGGTAAAACGTTTCTCGGTCAAGCGCGGTGCGAATGGCTTCCACGCGGCCGTCCATCATGTCGGACGGGGCCACCATGTCGGCGCCGGCCCGGGCGTGGCTCACGGCCACGCGGGCCAGTAATTCCAGGGTGGGATCGTTGAGCACAGCGCCTTCGACGGACAACAGGCCGCAATGTCCATGGGAGGTATATTCGCACAGGCAGACGTCCGTAATGACGACAAGATCCGGCCATGCGGCCTTGAGCATGCGTACGGCCTTTTGCACAATACCGTCGGCGTTCCAGGCTTCGCTGCCCTGCGGGTCTTTACTTTTGGGAACGCCGAAAAGCAGGATGCTGCGCAGGCCCGCATCCACAGCGCCCGCCGCCTGCTCTTTCAAGGTATCAAGGGAAAGCTGAAATTGGCCGGGCATGGCGCCGATTTCCCTGCGAAACGTCTTGTCGTCCGTGTCCACCACAAAATAGGGCATGACAAGATCGGCGGCGGCAAGCCGTGTTTCCTGCAGCATTTCACGCAAAACAGGACTGCGACGCAGGCGGCGGCCCCGGAAGAATGTCGTATGCATACGTGCCTGCCTTTGCCTAACGTTTTTTCACCGGTATTTTGACAGGCGTTTTGCTTCCCGGCGCTTTGGGCGTGAGGCCGGGCGCGCCCGGACGCGTGGCTTCCGGCGCGGCGGCGCGTTCCTTGCGGCATTGAAAGTTCATGAAATCCACTTCCGGCAGTCTGGTGACACGTTCGTCCGGCACCATGGCGAAGCCGTTGTAGTAATGCATATCCTCATCCAGTTTCAGAATATCCACATGCTGCACGAGTGACGGGTATTTGTCCGCCAAATCGCGCAGAATGCGCGCATAGGTAACATCGCCCCCGTGAAAGCCGTCGACAAATTCGCAATCCGCAGATCTGAGCGCCTGGGGATTGCTGTAGTCCTGCACTTCTATGCCGCGGGCGCTCAGGGCTTCCGCAAGCAGAAAGAGCTGAGGATAGTCCTTTTCACGTTTGTGCATGAGCTCGTACACGGTCTGGGAAAGCGGCGAGATAAAAATATAGGTGCGTACTCCGCGCGAGTGGAGTTTACAGAGAATTTCCGCCAGCGCGTCCACATGGGCGGTGGATATTTCAGGCGCGGCGGCGAAGGCCTTGATGCCGTGCCGCACTTGTTTGAGGGTATCCTGAAATTTATAGTCAAAGGGATGTTGTTGGCCCGTAACATCGGCAGTGTAGTACCAGGAACCATCAGTCGCGAATCCGTCGCCGGTTTTTTGCGCCATGACGCCATACAAATGTTTTGCAAAACCGCCTGTCAGAGGCGCGAAGAACTGTCCCGCCGTCAATTTGCCTTCCAGCAGCCAGATATAGGGGGTTTTCAGCACGTCAAAGCTGTAGGCGTAGGTCCCGGAGGTGGGAGGAACCTCCTTGAAAGGATCGGCTTCCCATTTTTTGGTGAACCACCAGAAGTCCAGACCAAGGATCATGGTGTCAGGCGTGTGTACCTTGAGCATGGCCTCAATGGTGCTGCGCAGCACCGCAAGGTTCCCTGCCGTGCCGCCGACGTTCAGGAATCTGTTCGTGAAGTATTTACCCCGGAATTGCATGACCCGCGAAGAGCCGAGGGCGACAATATCCGGTTTGACCGCGGAATACAGCGCCAGCTTGTACTCCACAAAATCCTGCGAAACACCGGAACCAAAAATGGCGAAACGGCCTGCGGCCTGTTCACGCACCACGCCCTGCAGGTCCACATCACCGCTTTTGGCTATGAACCACCAGCCGTACGGAGCAAGCACCACCAAGCCGAAAGCCACAAACGCCGCGAGCATTTTAAAAAAACTGGCTATATAGGGACGGCATTCCATGCGCATTTCCTGCCTGCTGATTTAGAATTGGAAATACAGAAAGACGGTCTTGCGCGAGAGCAGGAGAAGCGCGCCAAAGGTCAGCGCCGCAAGCCCGGCGGCCCATCGCTTGTCGGGTTGCCATACCAGCCAGGGACGCGTGCCGTCGGCGCGCGTTCCGTTGATGAGCTGACGCGTGGTGGGAAAACACCAGACCAACAGGCCCGAGACGGCAAGATATATGACAGGCCATGCATCGCGGACATAATTGTTGGCAAAAAGCGATGACCAGCCGCCGGAGAAGTCGGACGAAAAAATGCCAGCCATGGAGGAATACATGACGCCTGCGGCGCGTATGCTGTCCGCCCTGAAGAGGACCCAGGCCAGATGAATGCATAGGAAGGTAAAGCCGATGCTGATGATGCGCAACACGGCGTTATCCAGTGCCTTCTCGGACATACTCCCTGCGGTCCAGGCTTTCCAGAAATGGTTGATACAGAGCATGGCGCCATGCACACCGCCCCAGATAATGAACGTCCAACCCGCGCCGTGCCACAAGCCGCCGAGCAGCATGGTCAGCAGCAGGTTGCGGTATTGTTTGAGTCTGCCCGCGCGGCTTCCGCCCAGCGGGATGTAGAGAAAATCGCGCAGCCAGAGGCTCAGAGTGATGTGCCAACGTCTCCAGAAGTCGACGATGCCCGTCGATTTGTAGGGAGAATCGAAATTGTCGGGCAGGTTCATGCCGAAAAAGAGCGCCACGCCGATAGCCATGTCCGTATAACCGGAACAATCGAAATAGAGTTGGAAGGTATATGCCAGCGACCCCACCCATGCTTCGGCGCTGGTCAACGGCAGACCCTTGTGCGCGGCGTTGAAGACACTGTTGGCGTAGACGGCGATGCTGTCCGCAAGAAGCACCTTTTTAGCAAGCCCGATAACAAAAAACGTCATAGCCCGGGCGATGTCGGTCATACTCGGCAGCTGCGGTTCGGCAAGCTGAGCGCCGAATTGCGGGTACCGCACAATGGGCCCCGAAATGACATAGGGAAAGAAGGAGGCGAAATTAGCGTACTGCAGCAGGCCAACGGGCTCTATCTGGCGGCGATACACCGTAACCAGATAGGCAATCTGCAAAAACGTGTAGAACGAGATGCCCAGCGGCAGCCCCGCAGTCTGGTGGACAAAGGCGACGCCGAACACCATATTTATATTATCAATGAAAAAATTCGCATATTTGAACCAGCACAACGGCGTCAGGTTAACCATAAGCGCCAGTGCGAGCACCTGTTTCCGGCTGAATCGGCCTTCCCCCTGTTCCGGCATGGCGGCAAGCGCCTGCCCGAACGCG
>JAIRVN010000045.1 GCA_031253875.1 Deltaproteobacteria bacterium
AAAGGCCGGAAGACGCCCACCCATCTGCTCATGGATGCCTGGATCAAGGGCGTGCGATATCTTACAGTTATTTATTACAATTATGTTGAAGCCGAAGCAGCCCGGGAAGTCATGCGCGCAGCAGAGATTATGGGCTTGCAGGTACGCATAGGCTTTGAATTCGCCTGCCCCTTCAGAGGGCGCTATGTGCATTTTATCTGGGTGCCGCGCGGCTTTGCCAATGTCAGAGGTTTTTTGGATTTTTTGGAGGAAGCTCCGGTACGGCATCTCATGCAGAAGGGCCGTGAAGCCTCGGCATGGCTGCAGAACTACATTTATAAGCTGCTGGAAAACTGGAACACGCGTCACCGCCTGCGCGAAGGCAAACGTTTTGCGATGGAATTCCCTCCCTTGCCCGCGGAAACATTCCGGGAATTTGTCGGCGCGGGACAGGCGTCCATACTCCATCTTGCCGAATGCATACATCTGCATTGCCATCCCCAGCTCATGCAACGCCTGGACGCGCTGCAGCGCGAACTCGCCGACGCCGGCGAACGAGATCGCGCGGAAATTGAAGAACAGATACACCTGATCCGCGAAATGGACTCCACATATTTCACTGATGCCTGCCTCTCTCCCGCGCGCAACCCGGAACTGCCTGATCCCAACATCCCCCGCGACTCTCCCGACGTGCCGGAGATCCTGCGCCTGCCGCCCCTGGTGTTGCTGGACTGGCTTTTCAGCATGCACTCCGGGCACCGCGTCATCCTGAACCTTGCCGGCTCAAGTCCGGAAGACGTATTGGAACTCATCTGGACCTGCCAAGGGCTTATTACGCATCTGGAAATCTTTAACCTCAAGGAATGGCTTGAAGGCAAACTTTCCCGCCTTGAAGAAATCAGTGATCTTCTATGTGCCGTCAATACCGGCAGCGCGCCTCGTTTGAAGCTGCTCATTCGCGCCATGATCGCAGGGCTTGAGTGCGAACACGATGCGCATGCCGACGACGAACGCTGCATGCTGTTCCGGGATATACTCCGCAATATTCCCGCGCTGCAAAATTTTTACAAGGATACTCCCCTGCGGACGCGCATAGGCACGGATTCCACAAGCCGTGCCCGTAAAACCCTGGGTATGGGCTTGGTCTTCAAGGAAACCTTGCCGCCGCATGTGGTGCGCCAAAGCGCCAAACGCAGAGACACCAACGTGCCTATACCTGTTTCCATTGATGTTTTTGAACAAATCCAATATCGGCGCAATGCGCATATGCGCCTTGACGACCGCTTGCCGCGCCTGATCCGGAAAATTCCCGGTTGCAGGCGCTTCGGCTACGCACGCGTACAAACATGGTTTTCGCAATCCTCCTCCCTCAGCGTAGGGAATACAAGCAATATCATGCCGATGGGAGGCTCCATAGCCCCCAGTGTACAAAAATTGTCCGCCGCTGCGCACGACAGCGCGGCATGGCCGCCGACATCGCGTTATCTGGACACAAAACTGGGGAACGTCCTCAAAGTGCTGGCCGGGTTTATTCCCGCCTTCTTGTCCTTTCAGTACACCCAGGACTGGTGGCTGCTGGCCTGGTTCGGTTCTTTTATCTGGTTCGGCATAACGGGCTTTCGCAACATCGTGCAATCCGTCATGGGAGGGGGAGGCCTGTTTCGCACCACGCTCCTGCGGTGGAACGATTATGTAAGCTGGACGCGGCTGTGCGATTCGCTTATGTATACCGGATTTTCCGTGCCTCTGCTGGAATTGGGCGTACGCTCCCTCTTGCTGGAACACACGCTGGGACTCACGGTGGCGGAACACCCCGTCATCATCTATGCAGTCATTGCGGGCATTAACGGATTATATCTCTGTTCTCACAATCTCTACCGGGGTCTCCCGAAAGAAGCGGCAATCGGCAATATATTCCGCAGCATCCTGGCTGTGCCCGTCGCCATTCTCTACAATGGCCTCATTTATGAATTTCTCACGCTTGCCGGAGCTGCCGACCCTTATTTGATGATCCAACCGGCCGCCACGGTAATCTCCAAAATGGCCTCGGATACCGTTGCCGCACTTATTGAAGGATTCGCCGACCGTCAAACCAATATGCGCATGCGCCATTGGGACTATAAAACAAAATTGGCCCGTACTTTTGATACATACGCGCGCCTGGAAGTGCTCTTTCCCGAAAAAAACGTGCTGGCCATGCTGCAAACGCCGACTGATCTGCTGAAAATGCTTTCCGAAGAAGCCAGCGGCATGGACGTCACTCTTATCAGCAACGCGCTGGATCTTATGCATTTCTGGCTGTATCTGCCGCGCGCCCAGGATATGCTGCGCCACATGGTGCGCAGGATGTCGCAAGAAGAACGCAGTATCCTGTTCCATTCCCAGCTTGTGCTGGTATGCGAGCTGGAAGTGAGCCAGCTTTTTGTCAACGGCATGGTCGGTCGCAACTTTGGGCGCGCCCTTGCCTTCTATCTTGACCTCCACGAAAAATATCTGCGGGCCATGAAGCAATTGTGCCATGTCGTCACCCACACGGACGAATGTTCTCATGAAACAGACCGTCCTTCCCGGTATTGACCTGTCCCGACGCCGTCCTGCCCAAATTGGAAGGATACGCTGTTAAAATTCAAAGCGGATTTGCAGTGAACCCGTCACGCCTTCACGCTTGCCCACATAGCCCTGCAC
>JAIRVN010000124.1 GCA_031253875.1 Deltaproteobacteria bacterium
AAGCACTGGACGTGTTTGCAGAGTGCAAGCCAATGCCGCAAGCTGAAAAGCTGTACCATATTACACTTATGCTTGTGGAATCAATGGTATATGCGAGTGAGCTATCAAAGGTAATTCTATCGACAAAAACTCCAAGTCCAAGCAACCACACTGCGGCAAGCCTGAAAAATCTGCATTCAAAACTCAAGCGTCTTGCAAGACAATTAGTCATGGCTGCAACGGGCTATCCTGTCTCTCCCATAGACTATATGGGCGATTTGTCCAGCGGGTTGGATTCTCTTGTCAATCAGGCGTTTTTCCACAGAGACCGGAATACGCATGACCTTGAAAAGGATATGGAGACAGGCCTCCTCAATCGCAAGGCGTTTGTGCGCAAAGTCTATGATATGCTCCAGATTCAGCCCAACAAGGTAGGGGTATTGTTTTGTTGCAAACTGGAAAATATCAAGTACATCAATGAAATGCATGGGTATGACTGTGGCGATTTGTACATGCGCGAAGTAGTTGAAACCTTGCGTTCATGTGAAAACGAGCACCGCGTGTTGGCCCGTGTGGGCGGCAATGAATTTGCCGTATATTCCCATGAATTTGACAATGAAGAGTCTGCCGAGGGGTTCGCTCAAGGCCTTTTCAAGCTCTTGTTCAATACCCAAATTGCGCTTCCTCATGAGGTGGTAAAAATTAGGGTTTCGTGCGGGATGGCTCTTTACCCTCATGATGCCATTACAAGCGATATTCTTATGAGCTACGCCAACCACGCGATGTTTGAGACCCATAACCTCAACCGCGGCACGCTCATGCGATTCTCATTCGACAAATACCGCGCGAAAACCGACTTCCTCAGCAGGCAGGAAAGACTGGACGAATTGATTGAAGGAAAACTGATTCACTTCGTCTTTCAACCCATTGTCAGTCTGCGAGATACAAAAATCATCGGGTATGAAGCATTAATGCGATCCAAGACTACTGTTTTCGCCAGCCCTCTAGATATACTCTCGTTAGCTGAAGCTCAATCCAAGCTGCGCCAGCTTGAACGGGTTACTTTTGAAGTTATTTTTGAATGGATTTATAATAATATCAAGCTACTTGAAAATATAAAAATCTTTTTTAACACCATCTCCACAGAATATCTGGACATCGCAAAATTGCGAGAAATCCACCCGCACTATGCAATGATCAGCAAAAATATGGTGTTTGAGATCCTGGAGAATACACCTATAGAAAATACACTGTTGGAGAGAGTGTATGATTTTAAGAAACAACTTGCCACATCGATTGCCATAGATGATTTTGGCAGTGGACACTCGAATGCTCTTCGGCTGCTAAGCAGTTCTCCGGATATTTTGAAAATCGACCGTTTTTTTATCCACAACATCCACAGCGCGCCTGCAAGCAAGAGAGAGCTACTTTCCAATATTTTGGTTTATTGCCGTGCAAAAGGAATCCAGACTCTTGCGGAAGGAGTGGAAACATACGAAGAACTGGCAAGCGTAGTACACATGGGATTCGATTACGCTCAAGGCTTTTATCTTGGCCGGCCCGAGTCTCATCTTGCAGACCTTGCTCCGCACGTTCAAGCTGACATTGTAGCTTTTGCCGCTCAAGACGGGTAGCTGTGCCCCTGTCCGGCGGTCAGGGAATATATCGGCCAGGGAATATTGGCTTGTCCGGCAAAATCACATACAGTCGCATCGAAGCAGTGCCATGTGTTACCGCCGGAAAAGCGCAGCAGGGAAAAAAATATGAGCCACACGAACATTCTCCTGGAATCTGGCACCAACGAGCTTGAGGTGGTGGAATTCTACCTCGACGAGCAGGATTACCGCGGACACTACGGCGTCAACGTCGCCAAGGTGGTGGAAATCATCCGCCCCCAGCCTGTCACAGCCATGCCGCAAATGCCGCACCCCTGCATTATGGGCGCTTTTCCCTACCGGGACGGACGGGTGGTGCCGCTGGTGGATCTGGCGAAATATCTCGGCACTGCGGCGCGTACAGACCGTGAACCCAAAGTGGTGATCACGGAATTCAACAAGGTCATCACAGCGTTCCAGGTTTCCGGCGTCAACCGCATCTACCGCCTGAGTTGGACGGATGTGGAAGCTCCCGGCATTTTTTTGCAGAATTCCAGCCAACACTCCATTACCGGCGTGGTGCGCCTGGATGGCCGCGTCGTCTTTCTGCTTGATATGGAGAGCATCGTTGGCGACCTGCACCCCGGCCTGGCCATCGCCATGCAGGTGGAAGGGCGCGCCGATGCGGTGTGCGACAGATCGTTGCGCCTTTTGCACGCGGACGATTCCGGCAGCATACGCAAGCTGATGTACAAGCTGCTTACCATCAACAAACGTTTCGAACTGATGCAGACCATGGACGGGCAACAGGCCTGGGAAATGCTGACCGCATTCAAGGAACAATCCCTCGAAGAAAAGCGCCCGATCACGGATTTTGTGGAAGGCGCCATCCTGGACATCGAGATGCCGCGCATGGACGGCCTGACCCTGTGCAAACACATCAAGGAAGACAATGTGCTGCGCGTGCTGCCAGTGGCCATTTTCTCCTCGCTCATTACCGCCACGATGGAACATAAAGGCAGATCCGTGGGTGCCGACGCCCAGTTCGCCAAGCCGGATCTGCAGTCGGTCAGCGACAAAATGTTCGAGCTTATCACGCGGAAACCCGCTGTAGCTTAACGACGCCAGACAAGATTCGCCTGCCGGCCGGTAATCTTGTCGCGGCGGTAGGAAAAAAACTGCGGCAGCGACGCCGTGCAGAGATCCAGGCTGAAAATCCGCTCCGGCGCCATTCCGGCTTCTTCAAGCTGGCTGCGCGTCAGCCGCCACAAATCCATCGTCCGGCGCCGGATGTCGAACCAGGGGGCATAGGCCTTGCCCCACTCATGGTCAAAATGCACGAATTCGGCGGCTGCGTGCCCAAGACTGGGGCCGCGTACGGCCAGTACTTCACCCGGCGCGCACTGATAGCGCGCGCAAAAAGCGCGCAGGCCGTTCGCCGGAAAATTGCTGCGGTTGCCGCGCCAGCCCACGTGCAGAGCGGCAACGGCGCGACCGGATTCGTGCGCGAAAAACAGAGGCTGGCAATCGGCTGTCTTGATCAGCAAGCCGAGTCCCGGCCTGGAAGCGGCAAGGCCGTCCCCTTCCACGGACGGCGCTGTATCCGCCCGCAGCAGGGCCTCCATGCCCGGTTCGAAAAGCAGGCGGTCGCCGTGCACCTGCTTCAATTCCGCCACGGCCTCAAGCCCCAGTTCCGTTGCCAGGGCCGCGCGGTTGGCGGCGGCGGCCTCCGGCGCATCTCCCACCAGCAGGGAAACATTGCCTTGGGCATACGGCCCGCTTGACGCGCCGCCCGTGCGGAGTTGAAACGCGCACTCCACAGTCGGCACGCCTGGGAAGTGAAAATGTATGAAGTTCAAACCCATAAAAAGCCTTGCTCCGTACAGACCCCATGTAGGCGCGCATCCCAATGCTCCACCGGCAGCGAAATCACAAGCTGCATCACATAAATCAAGCCCAGGCACAGGGTCATGCTCAACGTGGGAAGGCGCAGCAGACGGTCATAGTAGCCGCCGCCGTAGCCCAAGCGGTAGCCCCGGCGGTCAACGGCAAGGCAGGGCGCTATCAACAGTTGCGGCGCCTGCTGCGGATCTGTCGGGTCTATGGCCGACAGAGAAGACAGCGGCTCCAGAATGCCGTATGCGCCCGGCGCAAGCTCCGCCGCGTCTCGGCAGGCGACAAGCTCAAGCTCTCCGGGCCGCCCGGCAACGCAACGCGGCAACAAGACGCGCTTACCCTCGGTCCAGGCTCGCGCACGCAGCAGCCCTGTGTCCATTTCCCCGCGGATTGGCATGTACAACATTACGATCCGGGCGCTTGTCCAATGGGATGATGCCATCAGGCAGTCTTGGGCGTCTTTGCTGCGCCCGGCGGCGTCCTCCGGCGAGAGCATGGCGCGCTGTTCCAATATTTCAGCGCGCACAGCGCGTTTACGGTCATTCACGGCGCATCCGCCCTTCCGCCCCTATTGCGTAGTCGCGCTCGCTTCCGCCCGGCAGGCGCCGGCCAGACCGGCGGCCCATTCTCTGACCTTGCCGGAATTGCGCCACTCCTGAAACAGCCGTTGCCAGGCCGAAAAATCCAAAAAGTTTGTATCAAGCTGTTCTTCGTGCCCCTGCACCCAGTTGTTGAACAAATGCATTTCCAGTTGAAAACCGTCGCTGTCCAGAACCAGATTCGCCATGTCCGCCGGCATGGTTTTGCCGTCAAACTGCGTTGCCACAAAGGTGCATACGGCCAAACGGGAAAGCTCGAAGCTGATCTCTTTGCCATTCAGTTCTTCAACCAGCGGCATGAGCTGCGGGTAGCGCTCGCGGATACGCAACAGTCCCTGTTCGGGAACGGCAAGCGCCAAACCACCCTCCTCCCTCTCCGTAATAAAATAGAAGCGCAGCCAGTTCTCGAACATGACGACTTCCAGAATCCGCTGCAACGCCTGCTGAAATGCTGTGGACATGGCAACCTCCGTCATGCGATATGTACGCGCTTGAGAGAACAGCGTCAATGCGCATTTTTATAACAACTTAACAAAACAGCTCTTTTCTCTTTTGCTTCCGGCTGCTTTGTAGTGTATTGTCAGTCGTCGTGCGCGCTTCCACCTATATTTTTCTTCCACCGCTGCCGCGCCAGAGCGGCGGCCTTGCCGTGTTGCGGCGCATGGGCATGTCTCTGCGCAACGCAGGCTTTCCTGTCTGCTTTGTGCTGCGAGAGGCATCAGAAAGCGCGCAGGAAACCGGCGTGGACATCCTGCACTGGCAGGATCTGCGTCTGCAGGCGGGAGATATCTGGCTCACGCCCGAAGGCTGGCCCAATGCATTGCTGCCCGGCTTGAGCGCCGGGGCGCGCTGTTTCATCTATGTGCAAAACTGGGCCTACCTGCTGTCCTGCCAACCGCAGCACATGAATATGGAAAACCTGCCGCTTACATTTCTGGCGGTTTCCGATCCTGTGGCGCGCTTTGTGGAGATGAGCCTCGGCAAGCAGGCGCCTGTTCTTCGGCCCGGCATAGATACCACGCTGTTTTGCCCGTCGCCGGAACCGAAGGACGGCAAGATCGTGCGCGTCGCCTACATGCCGCGCAAAAACAAGGCGCTGGCGCGGCAGATCCGGGAACTCGCGGAAGCTCGTCTGCGCAGACGCACTCATCCGCTCCCGCTGGAATGGTTGAGCATTGAAGACCGCAGCCAGGCGGAAGTAGCGCGACTGCTGCAAACAGCGCACATTTTTCTGTGTACGGGTTTTCCCGAAGGTTGCCCCCTGCCGCCCCTGGAAGCCCTGGCCTGCGGCTGTGTGCCGGTGGGCTTTCCCGGTCTTGGCGGCTGGGATTACATGCGCCAGGCGACGAATTTTCCCGGCGCGGCCAGTCCCCTGTGGCCCCTGCGCCAAATCTCCTGGGCCGGAAACGGTTTGTATGCCGCGGACGCCGATGTGCCGGGAGCGGTGCTGGCTCTGGAAGCGGCCCTGGACATTTTCGCGCGCGGCGGCGAAGAACTCGCGGCCCTGCGCTGTGCCGGGCAGATGACAGCGGCAGCGTATTCCCTGGCGGCGCAGGAACAGGCCGTAATCGCGTTTTGGAGCAAATTGGCATGACTTTCAGTATCGGTATCGTCGGTTTGCCCAATGTCGGCAAATCCACGCTTTTCAACGCGCTTACCAAGGCCCGGAACGCCCAGACGGCCAATTATCCATTTTGCACCATCGAACCCAACAAGGCCACGGTGGCCGTGCCGGACACACGTTTGCACACGCTCGCGAAGCTGGCGCGTCTCCAGAAAACTGTGCCCGCGACCGTCGATTTTTACGACATCGCGGGACTGGTGCGCGGCGCCAGCAAGGGGGAAGGTCTGGGCAACCGTTTTCTGGCCCATATCCGCGAATGCGCGGTACTCATCCATGTGGTGCGCTGTTTTGAGGATGACGCCATCG
>JAIRVN010000228.1 GCA_031253875.1 Deltaproteobacteria bacterium
TGGGAAGAAGGGCTCAGTGCCTCTCTGCAATGCGGCCTTCGCGCCCTGCTGGACTCGCCCGAGGCCGCGCGTCTGGAGAATGTTCTCACACTGCTTGGCGATATGCCTCTCGTCAGGCAGGAGACCCTGGCCCTGCTTTGCACGGCGCACCACGAGGCCCGCGCCGGCAATCCGAAACATGCCGCCACCGTCCCTCTGTATCAGGGCAGGCGCGGTAATCCGGTTGTTTTGTCCCGCCTGATCATTCCCCGGCTTTTTGACCTGAGCGGCGATGTGGGCGCGCGCGCGCTGCTGACGGAGTTTGCGCGGCATGTTGCGTTCCTTCCCGTTGACGACCATGGCGTGCTGTTTGATGTGGACTGTCCGGAAGACTATGCCGCCTTGGCGGCGGAGGGCTGACGCCCGCCACGTCAAGCGCATTTGCGTCGGCAAGCTCCGGGTGGGCGTGGCGCACGCACGGGTTTGCATGCTATGTCAAAATGAATCCGTGCTGCTTCGGCCTGCCGTTCCGCCATTGGATGAGTTCGGCCGCGATGCTCACAGCGATTTCCTCCGGCGTTTCCGCGTCTATGCTCAGGCCTATGGGTGCGCGCACCCGGACGAAATCCTCCGGGCTGAAGCCGGCCTCGCGCAGCGCGGCATACACGCCGGCCCGCTTGCTTTTGCTGCCGATCATCCCGATGTAGCCAGCCTCGGTGTCCAGGGCGGCGGCCAGCACGTCCCGGTCGTGGGCATGCCCCCGGGTGACGATGACAATACCGTCGCCCGCGCCTATGGAGCACCCGGCCAGGAAGGCGGCCGCGTGTTCCCGCCCCAGAGAGGCGAGCGTTTCGGCGCGACAGGAGGGAAAGCGTTCCCGGTTTGCGAATTCCGGCCTGTCGTCCAACACCGTGATCCGGAAGTCCAGTCTGTGCGCAAGCTCCGCCAAGGCGCGCGAGACGTGCCCGGCGCCGAAAACATACAGACGGTGGGGCCGGGGAAAATATTCCAGCAGGTATGCTCCGTCTTCCAGGGCCAAAAGCTCGGGTTCTGCGCTGGCGCGCGATTGAAGCGCGACAAGCGCGGCATCGGAGGGCGCTCCATTTTTCCGGCCCGAAGGCGCGTACTGGCGCCACAAGCCGCCGTGCTGCAGGAAGAGAGAGCGTTCCACCTGCACCGGGGTGCTTCCGGGGATCCCGCGGCTTGGGGCCGAGGTGGATTCTTGCTCGCAGATGCGCGTGATGAAGGCAAAAGGTTCGCCGCGCTCCCCGGTCCCCCGCGCCTCGACGAAGAGCCCGTCCTGGCGTAGGGCGCTCAAGGGCTCCAGCAGCAGGGTAAGGTTGCCGCCGCAGAGCATATCCATATCGTTTGCGCCCTTGAGGGAAACGTCCAGCAGCAGGCCACGCGTCGGACCTCCGTTTGCGGCTCCTTGCTTTTCCTGCGCGAGTAATTCCTTGGCGGCCAGGATGCTTTCCGCTTCGCAGCGGCCGCCGCCCACGCTGCCCATGACGGCGCCGTCCGGCAGCACCAGCATCCTGGCCCCGGAAGCGCGGGGCGCGGAACCTTGGCGGGCAACGATGGTAACGAGCAGCAGCAGGGGATGTTCGGCAAAAAGTCCGCACAGTTCGCCGCAAAAAATATTCATGGCCGCGTCTCCTGATGCCGGATGATGCCACCCAGTCCACCACCGTATAGCGCGAACGGCGCGAGTCGGGCAAGTGGGACTTGCCTTGGCAAGAAAAAGGCTCATAATCGGCCCATGCAAGGCAATTTTCCTCCCGGCAGTTTTCCCGTTGATGCCGTCATGCCGGAGCTTCACCGTGCTCTCGCCGGGCACGGTCGCGCTATACTGACAGCTAGTCCAGGTTCAGGAAAAACTACCCGTGTGCCCTTGGCCCTCTTGGGTCTGCTGCCGATTTCGAAAGGCCAAAATCCTGCCGCCGTCCCTTTATCCGGAAAAATCCTGGTACTGGAGCCGCGCCGTTTGGCGGCGCAGGCTGCGGCCCGATACATGGCCAAACTGCTGGGCGAGGAGGTTGGGCAACAGGTCGGTTATCGAGTACGCTTGGAGAGCAAGGTATCGAAACTGACTCGGGTGGAACTGCTCACCGAAGGTATGTTCACCCGCCGCCTGTTGGCTGATCCTGAGCTGTCCGGTGTTTCTTGTGTTATTTTTGACGAGTTCCACGAACGCGCGTTGCAGGCCGACTTCGGTTTGGCTCTGTGTCTGGAAAGCGCGGGAGCGTTCAGGTCGAATTTGCGGCTCCTGGTCATGTCCGCCACCTTGGAGACTGGAGAACTGAGCCGTTTTTTGGGAGACTGCCCGATAATTGAGGCCAAAGGCCGTAATTGGCCGGTGGAAGTGCGCCACGCGGGCAGGGAACTGACCATTGCCCCGGCGTCCAGTCTGGAGGATGTGGCCGAGAAAACCGCTCTGGCTGTGCTTGAAGCACTGCATAGCGAGTCGGGGAGCATCCTGGTGTTCCTTCCTGGCCAGGCCGAAATCAGGCGTACCGCTGAGCTGTTGGAAAAACGGCCCAGCAACACGGATATGTATCCGCTCTATGGCGACCTGCCGCTGCGCGAACAGGGTGCGGCCATTGCGCCATCGCCCTCTGGGCGGCGCAAGGTGGTGCTGGCAACCGACTTGGCGCAGACGAGCCTGACCATTGAAGGCGTGCGCTTGGTCATTGACGCCGGGTTGACACGCGGTCCGCGTTTTGATTCCTCCACCGGTCTGAGCCGATTGGTTACAACCCGTCTTACCCAGGATGCGGCCGACCAGCGGGCAGGCCGCGCCGGACGCATTGAGCCGGGCCTGTGCCTGCGCCTCTGGCCCGAGAAAGAAAGCCTCTTCCCGCACGTACGACCAGAAATAATGGACGCGGATCTTGCCCCGCTCTGTCTTGACGCCCTGACTTGGGGCACTGAGCCGGCCGCATTGCCCTGGCTGACCCCGCCGCCGGAAGCGGCCCTGCAAAACGCCTCTGAAATGTTGCTCGCCCTGGATGCCGTACGCTTCGACCCAGGCCATAGGCTTGTCATTACCCTGCAAGGGCAAAACTTGCCCGCCTGCCCCTACATCCGCGACTGGCCCACATGGTACTGCAAGCGGCGGAACTGACAGAGGATCTCTCCAGCCTGGCCGCTTGTTTGGCCGCCTTGGTCTCTGAACGCGATCCGTTGCGCAAAAATACCACAGGGGAGATCAGTGCGGATATCCGTTTGCGCCTTCAGCTCCTGCGGCGGCCTGAAAACAAACAGCTCAGGGAGGTCGCCGAGCAAATCCATCGCCTGTCCGGACTGGAAAGCTCTTTCACACTGCCCGGCCCGCAGGCAGAGGAGTTCTGCGGGATGCTGCTCAGCCTTGCTTGGCCGGAACGCATTGCGCAACGCCGGGGAGTGGGAAGTTTCCGTCTGGCTTCCGGGCAAGGGGCTGAACTGCCTGCGTATGACCCGTTGGCCTCTGCACCCTGGCTCGCCACAGCAAACTTGGGCGGAGGCGTTAACCGGCGCGTGCGTCTGGCCGCGCCCGTCGCCCTGCCTGATCTGCTGCGCCTGCACGGGGAAAAGGTCCGTTTTGAGGAGGTCGTTTGCTGGAACAGCCGGAGTGAAGCGGTTGTCCACCGTTCAATGAGGCGGCTGGGCGCGCTGATTTTGGATGAAAAACCTCTCCCTGCTTCCCCGGAGTTGGACAGACGGATACGAAAAGCGCTGCTGGAAGGTATCGTATCTTCAGGATTGGATTCCTTGCCCTGGACGAAGGAATTACGCCAACTCCAGGCGCGGGTGATCATGCTGCGCGGTTTGGAGCGGGCGGAGAACAAGAGAAAAAACGCTTGGCCGGATATACGTGATGACGCCTTGATAGCCGGACTTATCGGCACTCCGGAATCAACTTGGCTTTCGCCATGGC
>JAIRVN010000231.1 GCA_031253875.1 Deltaproteobacteria bacterium
GTCCCTTCTGCTCCGCCATTTTTAGGCCTCACAAAGAGGCATAAGGGCTAAAAACCATGTGAGAATACAGGTTTTTAGCCCTTTCGTTTGTATCAAGAAAGTTCAGAAGGGGACTCCACAGCAGGTAAAAAATCGGGTAGAATTCAGGGTAAACATATTCTCCACGGAGGTTTTTACAAGACGCCGTGGGGGGCGACCCCCGCGGGAAAGACCACCTTCGCCCGGCGCTTTATTCCCGCCACTGTCAATATCACCCAATTCGTCAACGCTGACCTCATCGCCGCCGGGTTGTCGCCCTTTGCGCCGGAACGCGAGGCTATCCAAGCCGGAAAACTGATGCTCCGGCAAATCAACAAACTGATAAGTCAAGGCGAGAGCTTTTGCTTTGAAACTACCTTGGCAGGTCGTTCCTTTGCCCGTATGATTCCCCAATGGTAAGCCAAGGGATTTGTTGTGCATCTGCTCTTTCTACTTTTGCCGGATGTGGAAACAGCCATAGCCCGCGTTGCCGCTCGTGTAGCCCAAGGCGGGCATTCCGTTCCAAAAGCCGTGATTCGTCGCAGGTTCACGGCAGGATTGCACAATTTTTATGCACTGTATAAGGAGCTTGTAGATGTCTGGGCGTGGTATGATAATTCCGACCAGTCACCAGTTTTAATTGCCTCAGGAGAAAAACGATGAGTGAGAAAATGGGAGCGCACAGCCCTCAGATGCAGCAATTTCTCAGGCAAGTGGAAACGGCGCTTGTCCAAGCCGCCGCTGATGCACGTGAGCTTGCTGAGAGAACGGGGACGCCCTTGGTCGTGCGGGAGACTGGGGAACATCAAACGCATATGGGTATCGAACCGGCGTCCAGTAGGGGGGATTAACCTGGATATTTCATAAAAGAGCGGCAGTTTCTGCCACGCCCGCTTTGCTTACAGCTTACTGGAACGAAAAATCTTCCAGGTCAGCTTGGCTACGGTGATGGCTTCGTTTACGCCGGGTTTGTCGCTGAACCAATCGGACGTGACGCTTTTTTCAGACAGGGGTGCAATGGCAAGCGGCTCTTCTGGATCATCCTCGCGGGATGGAAGCGCCGCCTCCTCTGCCGCTTCTTCCGCCAACAGAGGGATCCCCTGCGCGAACAGGGTTTTCGATGCGGCCTGCGCACTCTGTTTGCGCCCTTGCCTGCGGCGTTGCTGTTCGTCCACTTCCTCACGCACCTCTTCAACAAGCGCGTCCGCCACCTCGGGCGCCTTGCTGTGCAGGGAATGGCGCAAGGCGTCCATGTCCTGTTCCGGCGCGTCGCTGTTGTAGATCAGCGTGCGGGCCAGGCGTTCGCGGATGGCGCCCCTGGGCGTGAGTTCATACCCTTCCGCCAGCGCTGTGGCGGCTTCCGCGAACTGCCCGTTGCGGATAAGGCGTTCCGCCTCCAGTAGAAAAGGACTTGCCGATGCGGGCGATTCCTGAAGCAGGCGCGCGTATGTTGTGCGCGCCCTATGCCATTGCGCGGCCTGGGTAAAGCTGTGCCCGGCCCGTTCAAGATAGCGCCGATAACTTTGCTGTTCGCCCTTGCCCTTCCAGGCGAGCGCAATGCCGAACTCTGCCTCGCCCTTGAAGGCCAGTTGTTTAAGCGCCTGCTGGAACGCATTGATGGCCGCGTCCCACTTGCGCTGCCGCAGTTGCTCCAAACCGCGATAAAACGCCTCTTCCGGCTCCTCTGCGCATGCGTCCAACATGGCCTCAAAACGCGCCAAAGCCTTGTCAAAAAGCTCCGTATTCAACAACGCGCGGCCCAGGTCGAGCTTGTCGCGATCCTGCTTGACAGCCGCCGCGTATTCCAAAGCCAGGCGCATGCATTCGCCGGAATAGGGGCGCATCAGCAGGCCGCTGTAGCCCTGGGCGAGCGCCGTGATCTTCGCCGACGGCGTCTCGGAGGAAGCGACGTGGACAATGGATAAGCCCACGAGCCGGGGATGGGAACGCGCCAGTTCCACAAAGTCCGCGCCCATCATATCCGCCAGTTGGTGATGCACCAAGACGATGTCCGGCATCACACCCCGGTCGTGCTGCTCTTTGCCGGCCAGGAAACGCGCGGCATAGACGCCGCTGGTCATCACCCGCACCTGGCCGATGCCAGCGTCGCGCAGGGCGCGGCGGTCAAGCACGGCAAAATCCTCGCTCTGGGCGAGTAACAACGCCGTGGCGCCGACGGCAACGGAAGATGTGCTGCTCTGGGACATATACGCCGCGCCGGGGGCAAGAGGAAAAAAACGCGTCTGGGCATACCCGTGGGACGCAAAGGGGATAGCACCCGCCCCGGCTGCTCTCCTGTCGGGAATATAGCCGCGCCGCAAGAAGGGCGCAACCCCCCCGTCCTGCTGCCGCTTTTGCGCATTGACTTGCATGGTGCGCGCCCCCGGAAAAAGTGCCTTCCTGTGAAAAAACCTTAACAGTGCTTTATCGGCAACCGGAACGGGAGAATTCTCCCCTGCCCTGCCGGCGAACTATTCACGGCCAAAGCCTGCCGGGGCTCCGGAGTCCGGCTGTGCAACAAGCCGCAGTACGGACAGCGCCAGACATTTTTGTGGCTCTCGAGACGAAAAAGCTTGCCAGTATATTCGTAACAAGATTTGCAAAAGGGACCGTGCTTGATGCCGCCTGCCCGCAACCAGTACTGTCCCTCTTCCGTGATAAGGTTTTGCGCAAGGAACAGGATATCTTCAAATTCCTGAACCTGCTTTTTCAACATGCCGACCTCGTCGCACAGGGCGATGTAGCGGGCCTGAAGTTCCATAAGCATGCGCCGCGCCGCCTCAAAATGCCCCCGAGTAAACAACGCATGTATTTCCTTGAAAGTGGAATACGCCAACATTGACTCCGTCCTGTTGATATACATTTCGATCGGGCGGCAATATGCCGTGACTTGGGCCGTCACCCAAGTCTATCGGTAGCGGGGCAGAGAAACTTTAGAGGGGGAAAAAGGCGTTACATTTTCCGCTTCGATTCCGGCTCAAGGGAACGCAAAAGCTCCAAAAAGCGGTCTTGCTCCACGCCAGGCCCGGCGGTTGCGTTGGTAGCCTTGTCAGCGTGCAGCGCCACGACCAGCTTTTGAATGGGCACATGCGCAAGCGTGTGTCCGCCGGGTTCAGCGGCGGAATGTTGCGCATTGGCCGTGCGCCGCAAAAGCGCTTTACTGGCGCGTATGGGAACCTGGGCGCGCAAGGCTAGCGCCACGGCATCCGAAGGTCGACAGTCAAGCCTCTGTGTTGCGCCGTTCTCCTGCTGCAGTAGCAAATCGGCATAATAGGCGCCATCGCGCACCTCGACCATCTCCACACCGATCAAGCGCACTTTCAGGCTGCGCAGCATGTTGATGCACAGATCATGCGTCAGGGGACGTTCTACCGGCACCTTGCCCAAGACCACGGAAATGGCCATAGCCTCCAAGGGCCCGATCCAGATGGGCAAAATCTCCTGCCCCGTTTCTTCCTGAAGAAGCAGGATAGGGGCATGGTTTGTCTCGTCCAGAGTCAGACCTAAAACCCTCATGGTCAGCATGGCGTGACCTCCTGGCCTCACTCGCTCCGGCCCGGGGACGGCGGAGAAGCGGCGTGGGCGAGATTGCGGTTCCAGGCGCGTATGGCAGCACCCGGTGAAACTGACCACTGCAAAGATGTCTGTCCGCAGGAACAGCAGGCAACGCGCCAGACATCCTTTCTTCGTCCATCCAGGCGCATGGGTTCCAGCTTCACATTCTTCTGCCCGCAGGCAAGACAGGGCTGAATCAAGGCGACATCAAGCTCATCCATGGCAGTATTTTTAGCAGAAAGTCAGAGGAACCACAACAAACGCTTCGGGGCCTGTCTCCAGACGCAGCTCTCCCAAAAGACAAGGCTGTCTTCATGGCGTGGCGGGAGTCGGCGCGTCTGCAGCTCTCCGCTTCTTCTGCGCGATATTCTTTTGCGATGTCACGGCGCTCCGGGATGCATCCTTCTTCGTGCTCTTCCTGGTTTCCTTGTCGCTTTTCCTGGCGCTTTTGGCGTCGGACGCCGCGCCTTTGTCTAGCAGTTCCAGCGCAGCGCGCGCGTCCCGGTCGCCTCCGTCGGCAGCCTTCTTGTACCAACGCCGCGCTTCTTCCATATTCCGCACCCGGCCAAGACCCTCCTCATACAATACGCCCAGACTGTACTGCGCCGTGGCGTCGCCTTGCGCAGCCGCTTTGCCGTACCATTCGAAGGCCTTGCCGTAGTCCTGCTTGACGCCTTTGCCCTCCTCGTGCAGAAAACCCAAGTTATACTGCGCCGGGGCATAGCCCTGATCTGCGGACTGCCGGTACAAATCCGCAGCCTTGGCATAATCTTGCGGCACGGCAATGCCCTGCGCGTACAAGCCGCCCAGTTCGTTCCGAGCCCTGGCGTCGCCCTGCCCGGCAGCCTGCTGGAACCAATGCAGCGCCTTGGTTTCACTTTGCTGCGTTCCCTTGCCGTGCAGATGCATCCAGCCCAAAACATATTGGGCGGGAGCATAACCTTGGCTGGCAGCCCGTTGCTGCCACCTGAACGCTTCCTGCGGATTCTTCGCCACGCCGCGGCCAGCGGCATACAGCAGGGCCAGATTATATTCCGCGACCACCAGTCCTTGATCCGCAGCCTTGTGGAACCAGCTTGCCGCCTCGACGGCGTTTTTCCCCACGCCGCGCCCCTGCAGCAAGAACGTAGCCAGGCTGTTCTGCGCGCTGGGATCGCCCTGAGCGGCAGCTTTACGGAACCAAGCCACTGCCTTGACCTCATCCTGTCGACACCCCTGCCCTGCGGCATACAGGCGGCCCAGCACATACTGCGCCTCGGCGTTGCCGCTCTCGGCCAAGGGCGCGAGCACCGCATGCGCCGACGCGTAATCTTTGCGATCAACGGCTGCGGCTGCTTCTGCCAGGCCTGCAGGCGCCGACGCCAACGCCGGAACAGCGTGCAACAGAAGACACAGACACAGAAGAAACGCGTGCATATTCCCGTAACCTTGCGTTAAAGTATGCTCAGGGCTCGTGCCCATTGCGCGTTGAAGTCAGCGCCCGCGCTCAGCGCATACTGTTCACACCAGCGCATCCGGACCGACTGCACCCGAACCGACTGCCAGTAGCCGCGCGCGTCCGGCCATATCCGCTCCACTGCGGCGGCCGCTTCCTCGGGTGTGGGATGCCATATGCCTGCCCCGTGCAGCAGCGTCAGCAGGGCTTCGCCTTCCGGGCACAATTCCCAGGCGCGCGGATCCCAATACAACACAAGAGGCGTATTGGCTGCAAAGGCCAGATTCAATGTGGTGCCGTGATGATCAAGCACCATCAGGCGACAGGAAAGCATGGCCGCGTCCAACGGTCCCGTGCAACGCGCCAGCCTGGGAAAACGCGTCTGCATCCAGGGCCAGTCGCTCAAGGCGGCAGGCACGTCAAAATACGGGCGATACCTGGCGCGCGTTATGACTTCAGGCGACAAGGCCGCCAAAAAACGGGCCTTCATGCGGCGGTATTCCAAAAACTGCGTGGGATTCGGCCTGGAGTCCAGCCGGTGGGGAAAAAGCTCCATGCCGTTGCCCACAAAAAGCAAGCGTGCGTCTGTCTCACAATGCCTGCCATACAGCGCGGAAGTCTGCGCATGCGGCAGCGGAATAAAGTTGCCCCATACAGGGGTCTGCTCCTTCCAGCCCCAGGTGATGAAGGCGTGCTGGCTATATTCCTCCAGGGGCGTGGTGGCCGCGCAGCGCAGCATCCCGTAATTGCCCCCGTGCTGGATATATGCCAGTTTATGCCCTGCCGCGCGCCACGCGGCAAGACGCAGGCGGTATTCCGTATCCTGGATGGCGGCCACGCTGGCGACCCG
>JAIRVN010000058.1 GCA_031253875.1 Deltaproteobacteria bacterium
CCAGCCTCTGCTGACCTCGTCGCATCCCCGGCTTGTCGATCTGGGGGCTTTTTTGACGGGTTTTTGCGCGCTGGGGCTGTCCGGCCTGATCATGGCCGCCTGTCTGGCGCTCTCGGGTAAAGCTTTTTTGCCGCTGGCCTGGCTGGCCGTGTTCGGCCATCTGCCGCTCATGCTGGTGGAAGGCTTGATAAGCCTGACCGCTGTGCGTTTTCTCCATAAAGTCAAACCTGAGGTATTGGCCTGTGTGCAGTCTTCCGGAACATGCGCCTGACGCCTTGCGTATGCTGTGCGGCCTGTGCGTGACGTGGGCGCTGCTTGCACTGCCGGACGCGGCCCGTGCGCACCGGGTGTATCTTTTCGCCTGGGATGAGGACGGCCGGGTGTGCAGCGAGAGCTATTACAGCAAAACGGCCCGGATAGCGGATGCCGAGCTTGCTGTGCGCGATGCGGATGGCAAGGAACTGCTGCGCGGGCGTAGCGACAGTGACGGGCGTTTTTGTTTCTCCCGCCCGAGCGTGGCGGAACTGGTGCTTTCCGTGGATGCGGGCCAGGGGCACCGGGGAGAATTCCGCTTGTCCGCGAAAATACCCGCTTCTCCTGCGCTTTCAGAGAAGGACGCACAAGCGGACTCAGCGCGGCTTGCGGCTGCTCCTTCCGATCACGAAGAAAGTCTGCGCCGCATCGTGCGCGAAGAACTGGCACGGATTCTGCCGCCTTTGCCGGCCCAGCAACAGCAAATGCCCCTGCGCTCCGGACGGGAGGAAGAGCCGGGCCCGCGGGAAATTGTTGGAGGCCTGGGCTGGATTGCGGGACTGGCCGCGCTGTTTGCCTGGTATAGGAGGCGGCGTGCATCTTGAGGAGTTTGCCCAGGGAGATTCCCTGCTCCACCGGCTTGATCCCCGGGTAAAACTGCTGGCCGCGCTGTTCTGGTCCTGCCTGATCGCGACGAGCGACCGCCTGCCCCTGTCGGCCTGGGCACTGGGATGCAGCCTTGCGCTGGCGGCCATGGCCAGGCTGTCTGTGCGCAAGCTCTGTGCCCGTTTTATGTTTGTGAACATCTTCATAGCCCTGTTCTGGCTCACTCTGCCCTTCTCCCTGCCCGGCGAGAGCGTATGGTCATTGGGGCCGCTGCACGCCAGCCGTGAGGGACTCCTGTATGCTCTGCGCATCACGCTCAAGTGCAATGCCATACTGCTGGCTGTCACCGCCCTGCTCGGCAGCTCCACGGTTTTTGCCCTGGTGCATGCACTGCGGCACTTGGCCCTGCCTGAAAAACTGGTCCATATGTTTTTTTTCACCTTCCGGTATTTCCAGATCATTCACTCCGAATACCTGCGCCTGCGCGAAGCCATGCGGGTACGTTGCTTTACGCCGGGCACCAACCTCCGCAGTTACAGAAGCTATGCGCAACTTTTGGGCATCTTGCTCGTGCGCAGTCTGGACCGCGCCGAGCGCGTGCGTGAGGCCATGCTCTGCCGAGGCTATGCCGGCAAACTCTGGGTCTTTGATCATTTCTCCATAAAGGAACAAGACGTTGCTTTTTCGATATTTTTCTCCATTGCCTGCGGCATCCTGCTCGCTGTGACATGATGGTATACGGGGCCAGAAACATGTGCATTATGAGCAGAGTGTGGGGGCAGCTTGCCAAGAACATCGTTCATTGTTACTTCTTGTTTGCGGGAGGCCGCTATGACCACCACGGCTTTTGATACCCTTGGATACTTTGAAAAGCTTAAAGACGCCGGCGTGCCGGAAGCGCAGGCAAAGGCGCAGGTTGAGGTAATCCGCGAGGTAATAGAAGATAAGTTGGCGACAAAGCGAGACCTCAAGGAACTCGAACAGGCGATCTCGCGCGACATCTAGGGATGTGCGAGCCGAATTGAAAGAGCTTGAATACCGACTCACGATCCGACTTGGCTCAATGCTGGCCGTTGCGGTAGCTATGCTCGCGGCGCTCATCGTTCTTATAAGGTAAATCGAGTCACCCATCACGTTTCACCTGCGCCCCGGCTTCGGCTGGGGCTTTTTTTCGCCCCTTGCTTCTGCCTCACCGTCACTTCAAGCTGCATGGTTCCGGCGTTCCAACAATGGCCTACCTCAACCAAATTCTATGCTGAATTGACGGAATACTTGCCAACACAGTAGTATGCCTTCTCACGCAACGAAGGGGCAAGAGGATGGCTATGCGTTTTCGATACGGACGCACCGCACCGCGAATGGTTTACTGGAAGAATCCGTTTTGATTAAAAAAACAAGCATATAGTAATATATGAATAAGTTAACAAACAACGAAGAGCTGATACAGCTTCGCGGCATTCGCTTCACCTTCGGAGGAGCGCAATCGCTTTTTGAGGGTCTGGATTTTTCTCTGCGCCAGGGAGAACGCCTGGCCTTGCTCGGCGGCAATGGCGTGGGCAAAACAACGCTTTTACGCATCATCATGGGGCTTGCGCGTCCGGACGAAGGGACCGTACGCCTGTTCGGGCAGAACTGCCGCTCGGAAAAAGACTTCGCCGCCGCCCGCACCCGGATCGGCTTTGTGTTCCAGGACGCCGACGATCAGCTTTTCTGTCCCACCGTGGCGGAGGATGTGGCCTTTGGTCCTTTGAACCTCGGCCTGCCGCATGATCTTGTCCATGAACGGGTACACGCGGCGCTGGCCGAAGTGGGGCTTGCGGGATTCGAGCAGCGAATAAGCTACCACCTGTCCGGGGGAGAAAAAAAGCTGGTGGCCCTGGCCACGGTTTTGGCCATGAAACCCGAACTGTTGCTGCTTGACGAACCCACGGCCGGCCTGGCGGCAGATGCAGCGGAGCGTATCGCTCATCTCCTGCGAGCAAGCGGCCTGCCTTGTCTGATCGTTTCCCATGACCGCGATTTTCTTGCACAAAGCGCTGTGCATGCGCAGTATCTCCAGGCAGGCCGCATAAGGGATCCCCTCACTGAAACGTTTCAAGGATGACATGCGCGGCTTGACAAGAGTTTTGTTTTTTGAGAGTCAGTGAGTCACTGAAGCGCTCGC
>JAIRVN010000103.1 GCA_031253875.1 Deltaproteobacteria bacterium
ACATGGCAGTTGCCGGCGGGCTCACCCTTTTCATTCACCAACTGCACGAGCAGCAGCGAATTGTTCGGCAGGCCCGGCGCACGCGCAGTAGCCACCACTTGTCCCACAACCTTTGCTAGTTCCATACTCACTCCCGCCAAAGAAAATACTATGCCTCCGGCAGCCAAAGGGAACGCCCTTTGCAAACCATACGCACATACGATGCGTTATGGGAACGCATACCGCACGCATGCCGAGCCGGGTCAAAATCCCAATTCAGCCGAGGATACAAAATCCTCGCGCGGGCAAACGTTATTTACGCTGGAGGGGAAACACCGTCTCCAGATCATTATGCGGACGCGGGATCACATGTACGGCAACCAAATCGCCGCCTATGCGCTGCACGGCGGCGGCGCCGGCGTCGGTCGCGGCTTTGCAGGCGGCCACATCGCCGCGCACGATGGCGGTGACATACCCGCCGCCGATCTGCTCATACGCGATCAGGGTCACCCTGGCCGCTTTCACCATGGCGTCAGCCGCTTCAATGAGTCCTACAAGGCCTCTGGTTTCAATCATGCCGAGAGCATCCATTTCCTGTCTCCTTAATCAAGTTAATTGTTATTGTGTGCTGCGGCGCGCTGCGTTTTTTGCCTCTCGATTTCCAGGGCCATGCCGACAAGCGCCACCATATACACGTCGTCAGCATCGCAGCCCCGTGAAAGATCGTGCCAGCCTCCGCCAAGCCCCTGGAGAAGCGGACCAAGCGCCGTATAATTCCCCAGTCGCTGGGTCATTTTGTAGGCAATATTCCCCGCTTCCAACGAAGGAAAGATAAACACGTTGGCCTTGCCCGCCACCTTGCTGTCCGGCGCTTTGGTTTTGCCTATCTCCGGCACGACAGCGGCGTCGAATTGCAGCTCTCCGTCAACGGCAAGCTGCGGATCGCGCGCGCGCACCAAATCCAGAGCCTGACGCACGCGGTCCACACGCGGGTGCTTCGCGCTGCCCTTGGTGGAAAAAGACAGCAGGGCCACGCGGGGTTCTTCCTGCATCATATGGCGGTAACACTCCGCCGAAGATATGCTGATGTCGGCAAGCTGTTCCGGCGTGGGTTCGGGAATCACTCCCACATCCGCATATATGAAACACTGTTTGCCGTCCGGTGCAATCATGAAGAAGAAACCGGAAACCGTCCTTGTGCCCGGCGCCGGGCCTAGAAGACGCAAACCAGCCCGCATGACGTCCGGCGTGGAGGAGATATTTCCGGCTATGCCCGCCAAGGCCTCGTCCCGGCGCACGATCAGGCAGCCCGCCGTGAGCGGACAGCGCACTATCGTTTCCGCCTCCTGCGCGCTGACGGTTTTGCCTCGCGCCGTCATAAGCGCCTGGTAATCCTGCGCGTTGCGGGCAAGCAGCTCCGGGGCGGCCGGATCTGCGACATCCAGAGCTTCGCCCTGCTTACCCACCTGGCGCAACATTTCATGCAGTTTCCGGGGATTGCCCAGCACCAGCGGCATGGCAACATCCTCGCGGCGCAGGCGCAGAGCGGCCTTGATCACGCGCGGATCTTCACCGTCCGGGAACAGCACGGTAGAGGGCTGCTGACGGCAGATGGCTATGCTGCGTTCAATAATGCGCATGGGATTGTATTCCGTGTTTACTGCAACTTCGGTATACCCGCACCGCTTTCGGCCAGATGCGTCAGCAGCATCAGCACATACACGGCGCTGGAAAGCCTGTTCAGCGACTCCTGGATATCCGTGCGGCACAGCGCGGCCCTGGCCACCGCCAGCTCCGTCTCGCGCACCTGGGCACGCAGCCAGTTTAGCAGGGCGATATTCGCGCCCAGCGCGGCATCGGGCATCAGATGGTCTGCATGCAGATACCGGCGAGGATTGCGCGAAACGGCCCGCAGCACGTCCATATTCATGCCGCCCATGCTTTGTGGCGGCAGTATGCTGCCGGAAACCTCCGCCGCCAGGGACTGGAAAATCCACTCCTTCACTTCGGACAGACAATCCTTCAGCATGCCGGGCAGTTTGCTTTTTGGGTCAAACTGGGTCTGGACCAGCACCGCCACAGCCATAAGACTGTCCAGCCTGCCGCGCGCCTCAATGCGCGGATGCGTCTTGGCCACCAAGCTCGTGGCGTCCAGATGGGTCAGGCCTTGACCGGTAATCTCCGTTTTTGCGGAGCTTTCAGCGGATTTTCCCTGCTCAACAGGAAGGGGAGCGGCGGCGCCCTGCACAGCGCCTCCTTCCACCACCCGTATACGTTGTGCGCGGATATATTCCATGGCCGAAGGCGTCAAACGTTCCGCCACGGAAAGCGCCAATTCTCCGCCTCTCTCGATGGCGCGTTGCCGGATATCTTCTTCAGTCAAAAAAAGCATACATACTCCTAGCTTGCAGTCTTTTGCACGCAGGGTGTTCCCGGAGTTCCCTGCGTCCTGCACGGGCTGAGACCAGGTAGCCGCGTCTTCAAACGCCTTGCCCGCGTACAGGGTTATCTGGCCCGGCACGCCTCCCTTCCCGGCGGCGCGTTTCGGCGAGGCCGGCTTGGGCATCGGAGCGGCAGCATATGATAATGTCGCTGGCCGGCCAGCCTCTCCGGCAAGCCGGATGCCGAAGGCACGGGCATCATCCCTGGCTTGAGGCGTGACGATGGCTCCAGGCGGCAGGACGAGTTCCGCCCGTCCTTCTTTGCGCGCTTCACGCACCTCATTTGCGGTGATAATGGGCTTTGCCATAGCTTTGCCTTAGTAAACGGCCTGTTCAGCCGGGCTATTTGCCGCTTTTTTTCGCGCCTTTC
>JAIRVN010000158.1 GCA_031253875.1 Deltaproteobacteria bacterium
GCCAGTTCCTGATCGTACACGCTCTGCCAGAATTTTTCCTCGCGCCCTTTGAGCAAACCGCTTTCAGGAATGGTGGCGCGCATTTGCTCCCACATCTTCTGGATAAAGATGGATTCAAACCCTTCGCAGGACTCGCGCAACTTCTTCGCCTTGTCCACGGGCGGCATGAGGTTCTTTTTGACTGCCTCCATCTTGAAGGCGTAGTCGCGCGCTTCTTGCGAAGAGTTTTTCATCTTGGCGAGTTGCAGAGATTTCTGGCTGTCCATAACGGTATCCTTAGTACATTTTTATCCGGCTGGAGCGGATGCACATTGCAAATGCTCTAGATGATTTCCAGTTCGGCGTAGAGTGCGCCCGAGGCTTTCAAAGCCCGCAGAATGGAAATCAGATCGCGCGGGGTTGCGCCCACGGCGTTGAGTCCGTCGACAAGTTCCTGCAGGGTCGCGCCCTCCACAATGACCAGGCGGCGCTGTTCCTCGGTAGTGCCCAGATTGGTAACGGGCGTGACCACGGTTTGTCCCTGGCTGAAGGGGCCGGGCTGGGACACCTGCTGGTTCTCCTGCACCGTAATCTGCAGGTTGCCGTGCGCAACGGCGGCCCTGGCCACGCGCACATCGCGGCCCAGCACCACGGTGCCGGTTTTTTCGTCCACGACAACCTTGGCCGCCACATCCGGGGCTATTTCCAGGTTTTCCACAGACGCCATGAGCGGCACAAGATTGCCCCGGTAGTGGGGGGGGATGTTCATGCTCACGCTGCTGGCGTCAATAGCGCGGGCAAACTGGCCGCCCATCGTGGAGTTGAGGCGTTCGGCAATCTGCTGCGCGGTGGAAAAATCCGCAACGGAAAGGTGCAGGGTCAATTTTTCCTGCTCGTTGAATTCAAAGGGCACGCCCCGTTCAACAATGGCGCCGCCGGGAATGGAGGCCACGGTGGTCACGTTTTTCTGCGTGCGGGCCGCGGCGCCCTCCGCTCCGTAGCCGCCGAGCGCCAGCGGTCCCTGTGCCAGAGCATAGATTTTGCCGTCAATACCCTTGAGGGCGGTCTGGATCAGCACGCCTCCCTGCAAGCTGGAGGCATCCCCAAGGGAAGAAACCGTCACGTCCATGCGGGAACCGGGTTTGGCGGAAACGGGCATCCTGGCCGTGATAATGACCGAGGCCACGTTTTTCGGCTTGTACGCCTTGGGATCCACCGCAATGCCCATGCGATCCATCATGTTGACCATGGAGCTGATGGTGAAGACCGAGTCCTTCTTGTCGCCCGTGCCGTTCAGGCCGATGACCAGTCCGTAGCCGACAAGCTGGTTGTCGCGCATGCCGGAAAAGGTGGCGATGTCTTTGATGCGCACGGCTCCGGCCGGAGAGACGAAGGCCAGTACCAGGATCGCCGCGAAACAGAGAGCCGGAATACGGCGGCGGGATGGGGTCAGGGACATGAGCTTTCTCCTTGCTGTCTTTCCGAGGGCATGCGTCAGCTAAAAGGGCCAGATATTATCCATCAGGCGCGTGAACCAGCCGGCCTTCTGCTTGTCGCCGAGCACGCCCTTGCCGTAATAGGAAATGCTGGCGTCGGCCACCTGGGTGGACAAGACGCTGTTGTCGGCGGACACGTCTTTGGTGCGGATCACGCCGGTGAGCACCATGTATTCCGTTTCTTCGTTCACCCGGGTTTCGCGCGCGCCTTCGATCTGCATGAGGCCGCCGGGCAGCACGCGGATGACGCGCGTTGCCATGGAAGTCGTGACGTAATTTTCACGTTTTGTTTCGCCCGTGGCGTTCAAGTTGCTGGTGCTGACGGTATCCAGGGCGAATATTTTGCGGCTGGGGTCGGTCTGGGCGCTTTTCACGCCCGGAAGATTGGCGCCGACAATGGGGACAAAGGCCACCTGCGGTTGTCCAAAAAAAGTTCCTATCCCGTAGTTGTTACTGTTGCCCTTTTGGGCCGTGGTGTTGGCTTTGGTGTCGGCCTTGGTCTGTTCCACGATTTTGACGACCACGAGATCGCCCACGCGGCGGGCTCTGCCGTCCGCGAAGAGTTGGTCGGCCTCGGCCTCGTTGAAGAGCGAGCCGGGGTTTTTTTCCCGCATGGCGGCGACATCGTGGTATTCCTGGCCCGGAACCGCCTGGGGCAGGATATCCGGGCTTTTTTTGGCGCCGTTGCAGCCGCTCAGCAGCAACAGAACGCAACAGAACGCAAGCGTACGGAAAAAGAGTTTCATGGCGGTCTCCCTGTGGTGTTTCCTGTCTCTCGTTACAACGTGCATCATTTTACCATGACGGTGTTGTTGTCGATCACCGTGGCGAAAATCTGTTTTTTGCTTTGCAAATTGCGCACCGTCACTGTGGCGCCGGGTTCGGCGTCCGTCAGGACTTCGGCCCGCGCGCTCATGCGCACGTTGCCCTTTTCATAGACCAGGTTGACGACGCTGCCCTTGCGCAGCATGGACTGCGCCAGCAGATCGCCTTGCAGAATCGGCTGGTTGGGCGTCAGAGCCCGTTGCACCTGCCAGGGGCCGCCGCGCCCGTCCCAGGGGATTTCGCGCATATGAGCGGCGTTCATACGCACAAAGGTAACGGCGTCAGGCGTCAGCGCATCGCCCCTGCTCAGGGGTTTCGCCGCACAGGGCACTTCCATCCACAGATTCAGGAAGGCCGTGGCCGCCACCCGCCGCAGCACCGCGCCGTCCATTTCCTGCACGGCAAAGCGCAGGCTCAGGCGGCCGGGGGCGAGCTTGACGGGTTCCAGCGCGACCTGTTGCTGTGGGTGGGCCAGAAAAATGTGGGAAGGCAGACGGATATCCTGGAGATCCGCCGTGCCGGGCAGCGCACGGAGGGGGTCTGTCAGGTTTTTGACGAGCAGCGCGTGCAAATCTTCTTCGCGCAGAACGACGCCTCCGCGCTGGATCAGCAAAGAATTCGGCAGAATGCAGCGATCAGCAAGCGTTCCCAAGACTTCCCGCAAGGCTGCGGCAAGGCGGGGCTTGCTGATTTGCATGGGTTTGCCGGCTTCATCCGGGGCCGGCCACAATTCTTGGGCTGCAAGCCTGCGCCATTCCTCCGGCGGCATGGAACCCAGCGGATCCGCAATATCGCCAAGCGTGACCATGCGGCTTGGCGCTACCGTGGCTTCACGCACACGCAGACGCCAGGCGTCCGGCGTTGTCTGCGCGGCCTGCGCGACAACGCCGCCTGCCTGCATGTAGCGTATGCCCGCCACGCCGGGGGGCATGGCGGAAGGCGCTTCTCTGCCGCGCTGGACGCCTGCGTCCGGCGGGTACGCGCCGGAAAACTGCACCTGCGCCGCGAAGGCGTTGTGGCTCCAGAGCAGAAGGCTGAGCAGGCAAAGTCCCAAAATACGCCGTTCCATAGCAGATCCGATGAGTTTGCTGAGAAGCGCCCTAACTCCGTTTGAGTTGTACCGCGATGCCGAGCATGGAGTCCGAAGTCTGGATGGCTTTGGAGTTTACTTCGTAGGCGCGCTGACCCACGATCATGTTCACCATTTCGTCCACGACCTGCACGTTGGACATTTCCAGAAAACCCTGGGCCAGCGTGCCGAAGTTGGTATCGCCGGGCACGCCTTCCTGTGCATCTCCCGAGGCCTGGGTGGGTGTGTAGAGGTTGTTGCCGCGCGAATCGAGACCTGCCGGGTTGATGAAGTTGTAGAGCGGGATTTCGGCCGTGGCGATCTCCTGTCCCATGTTGTCCAGGGCGGCGATGTGGCCGCGCGCGGAAATGGCGACGTTTTTCGTTTCCGGCGGCACGGTGAATTCCGGCTGGAGAATGTAGCCGTTGGCGGTGACCACCACGCCGTCCTGGGTAAGTTTGAAGGCGCCGGCGCGGGTGTACATGAGTTCGTCGTTTACGTTGACCTGAAAAAACCCGTCGCCCTGAATGGCTACATCGAGCGGATTACTGGTGTTCTGAAAATCGCCCTGGCTGAAGAATTTATGCACCGCGGTGGGGCGCACGCCCATGCCGACCTGTATGCCCACGGGCAGACGGGTATCGCCTTCGGTGATGGAGCCGGCGATCTTCATGGTCTGATACATGAGATCCTCGAACTCCGCCCGGCTCTTTTTAAAGCCCGTGGTGTTGACGTTCGCCAGGTTGTGCGAAATAACGTCAACATTGAGCTGCTGGGCGACCATGCCTGAAGCGGCTGTCCAAAGTGAACGCATCATACTGCTCTACTCCTTGAGGTTGGCCTGTGTGTCCGGCTACGTGCGTCTGGCGACCTTCTGAATGGCTTCACGATCCAGGGTATCCGAAGTCTGCATGACTTTCTGGTAGGCTTCAAACAGACGTTGCACTTCGATCATGTTCACCATTTCATATACGACTTCCACATTGGCTTTCTCCATGTAACCTTGAGCCACCCTGGCTTCGTTGGGCGCAATGGGACGCTCTGCGGCGCTTGAACCCTTACGCAGCCTGTACATATTGTGCCCCTGTTTTTCGAGAGCTTTGAGATCCGTGACGGTGACGAGTGCAAAGCTCCCCAGCAGGGCGTCGTCCGCGAAAACCTGGCCGTCTTCCGAAATATGCACGTGGCGCGTGCCCTGCGGCACCACGAGATTGCCCGCTGTGCCCATAACCGGATACCCGCGCGGCGTGACGATCGTGCCGTCGCCGGAAAGCAGGAAGCCCCCCTGACGGCTTAAAAATTCGCCTTCGGGGGTGATAAACTTGAAAAAAGCATCACCGGCGATGGCCACATCCAGCGGGTTGCCCGTATAATGCAGCGGGCCTTGCGCAAAATCCGTCTGCGAAACGGCAAGACGCGGCCGGGCCATATTTTTCGGTTCCGGGAACAGCGGCTTGGAACGGCAGGTCGCGAGCGGTTCGCGGATTTCGTCGTGGGCGTAGTAGGACATGGTATCCTTGAAGGCCACGGTATCGCGTTTGTAGCCGTGCGTATTCACGTTCGCCAGATTATTGGCGATCATGTTCATGCGGTGCTCAGTGGTAAGCGCTCCAAAAAGACCTGTAAATACACCATCTTGCATAATGCCTCCTGGCGGGGACGCCTGTCCCGCATCTGTGCTGCCGGTGTTATGCAAGGAGTGGGCCAGCGCTTTGACACGATGTAGCGATGAAGCCGCGAGTAACTTTTTTATTTCCAGAACGCAGCAAATGCGATAGGCTCTAGACAATATAGAGAGTTATTTGTAT
>JAIRVN010000210.1 GCA_031253875.1 Deltaproteobacteria bacterium
CCAAAAATCCAGGTCCGAACGCACTCCCTGCGGCGAGGCGCAGACATAGACCCTGCCGCGCATCCGCGCCGACATCGCCGCCGGGGCGCCTGCATATACGAGACGCCCCCTGTCCAGCATGAGCACATGCGGGCAGCGTTCCGCCTCTTCGAGATAGGATGTTGACCAGATGATCGTCATGCCATCGTCGACGAGTTCCGCCACCATCCGCCATAATTCGCGGCGCGACTGCGGGTCGACCCCCACCCCGGGCTCGTCGAGAAGCAGAAGACGGGGACTGCCCAACATCGCGCACGCTATGCCCAATTTCTGCTTCATGCCGCCGGAAAGCCGTCCCGCCAGGCGGGCAGTAAAGGGTTTGAGCGAAGTGAAGCTGAGCAGCCGGTCGAACAGCGCCTCCCGCGCTCCGCCTTCCACAGCGCGCAGACGGGCGTGCAGGCGCAAATTGTCCGCCACGGTCAAATCTTCGTACAGACCAAAACGTTGCGGCATATAACCGATGCTGTTGGGCGCGCTTTCCACCAGGCGGGCGGGTTCCTGCCCGAAGATGCGCAGTTCTCCGGCGCTGGGCAACATAAGTCCGGCCAACAAACGCATCCGGGTACTCGTGCCGGCCGCATCCGGCCCCACCAGCCCGCTGATGCGTCCAGCGGGAACATCCGCCGTGATGCCTTCAAGCGCCCGCGTCTTGCCGAACGACATGCCGAGATTGACAAGACGCGCCGCAGGCGACGGCTCGGACGGCCGAACGGGCGCGGACAGCTCTGCCTGCATGGGCTTAGTGCGCCCCATCAATGGTCACCGTTACGGGCATGCCCTGGCGCATAACGTTTTCCGGGTCTTCGGCGATGACGCGGATACGGTAGACAAGGTTGTCGCGCACATCCTGCGTTTCAACGCTTTTGGGGGTAAATTCCGCCCTGGGGGCAATGAAACCCACCGTGCCCGGCCAGCTTTTTTCAGGCGCGCTGTCCACAGCGACGCGCACAGGCATGCCGGGTTTGATCAGCCCGAGTTTGGGCTGTTTGACATACGCGCGTATCCAGACGGGTCTGGTAAGACTGAGAGTGTATACGGTCTGCCCCGGCTGGATCATGGCGCCGGCCTCGCGCACCCGGGTCAGGACGACGCCGTCCTGGGGCGCTTTGAGTACGGCGTCATCCAGGGAGGTGCGAGCCTGATCGAGTTGCGCTTTGGCGGCGGCAAGCGTTGCGCGCTGCGCATCTACATCTTCCTTCTGGTAGCCGGATTTGAGCTTGGCATAGTTTTCCGTCGCGGCCTTGAGGCCGGCGCCCGCGTCTACAAACGCCGCTTTGGCGCTGTCAAAATCTTTTTGTGAAACCGCGTTGGAGGCGCGCAGACGCTCGATACGCCTGAACTCCTGAAGAGCGTGATCCGCCTGGGCGCGCGCCCCGATCACGGCGGCCTCCGCCTGGGCCACTTCCTCCGCGCGGTATCCGCGTTCAAATTTCAGCAGCACGGCTTCCTGCATGGCGAAGTTTGCGCTTGCGGCGGCATGGATCTGGCGGAGAGGCTCGTCATCGAGTTCGGCCAGAATATCGCCGGCGCGAAGCTCTTCACCCTCCTCCACCAAAACCTTGCTGATGCGTCCGCCCACCCGGAAGGCCACATCAAGCTGCCGGATGTCCACATTACCATACAGTGTCAGCCGTCCCGCATCCTTTTGCATCAGCAGGCCGGAAAAAACGCCGTAGCCGGCCATGGCCAGCACAAGCAGAACAAGCGCGCGGAGGAGGGTTTTCCTTTGGGGAGAAGCTGTCATGGCGTTTCGTTACATCCGGTGGCTGGGGCGAGGCCGTCCTACATGGGGAAACTTCCGGACACAATGCCGCAGCCCATGGGCAAATCCAGGGCGAGACGGCGCACGTCCGATGCGCCGACCCGGCGCAGCAGGTCAAACAGTTCCTTTTCCGTATACACCTTGCCCGCTTCGGTGCCCACCAGCATATTGCACCCGAACAGCGCGGGATGTGCGGGGCCATCCCGCGTATCGTTCAGGACAAATTCCTGGATGAGCAGCAAGCCGCCGGGCGTCAGCACCCGGGCCGCCTTTTCAAGCAGGAGAGCGGAACTTTCATTGTCCATGGCGTGCAGCACCTGGGATATCCACACCACGTCATAGCGGCCGGTCACCGTCTCCTGTAAGAAATCCCCTGCCATAAACTGGATGCGTTGCGCCAGTTTGTAGCGGGCGATAATCTTTTCCGCAAAGGGCCGGGTGGTGGGCAAATCGTATACGATCGCCGACAACTGCGGATTTTGCAGGCAGAAGTGCACGGCATAGGCGCCCGGCCCGCCCCCCAGATCCAAAAGCCGCGTGTGCTTGCGCAAATCCAGCGCGGCAGCTGCGGCATGTGCCTGCTGGCTGGCCACGTTGAACATGCCGAGGAGAAAATGTTCGCGCTGTGCCGCGTCCTCCGTGCGATGCGAACTCTCGCGCGTGCTTCTGCCGTTGCGCACGGCCTCGCTCAAGCGGGACCAGGCCGGAACAAGATGCTGGTGGTGCAGAATAATATGCCCGAAATACTCGGGACTCTGTTCGCTCAAATACTGGCGCGCGGCCGCGTCGGCAGCATAATGGTCGCCTTCTTTCTGCAGGAGACCCAGCGCGCAAAGCGCCGTCAGCAATGTTGCAAGCCCCCTGAGGTCACAACCGAGCTGTCGCGCCAAAGCGTCGACCGTCATGCTTTCATTGTGCAGTGCGGTAAAAATGCCCAGTTCCACCCCGCTGTGTATGGCGCACGATTGCCAATACGCCCCGGAGGCCTTCATAAGTGTCGCCGGATTCCAGTCCTGTCCGCGCATGGGCGCACCTCCTGCATCTGTTTTCAGCCATGTTGCAGAACGTTTTTCAAGCAAGGCCCGATTTTTTTCGCCACAAAAAAGTACAAGCACGTTTCCCGCAAGACCGCAAGATGAAAACTTTTCCGGCGTGTGCTGCCTACTGGCGTGTGCCGACCAGCAGGCACAGCACAACCACCACTACCAAGGCGGGCAAGAGGTTGGACAGGGGGATTTTTTTGATCTCCAGCAGATTGATGCCGATGCCCAGAACCATAATACCGCCCGTGGCTTCCAACTCCGCACGCATGAGATCGGACATCCAGGGGCTGACCGTTCCGGCAAACAGAGTGAGGCCGCCCTGGTACAGCAGGATGGGCAAGGACGCGAACATGACCCCGGAACCGTAAGCCGCGCCCAGGGCGATGGAGGCAAAGAAGTCCAAGGTGGTTTTGGTGAGCACGATGGTGCGATCCCCGCCGATCCCTTCTTGCAGGGAGCCGAGAATAGCCATGGAGCCGATGCAGAAGAGGAGGCTTGCCGTTACAAAACCATCGGTGAACTGTGCGTTGCCGGAGCGCAAAGCCCGTTTGAGCCTGTCGCCGCCGCTGCTGATGGCTGTCTCCAGGCGCAGGGCTTCCCCGATGATCGCGCCCAGCAGAATGCTGCCCACTATGTACAAGGGGTTGGTGGTCCTGAAGGTCATCTGCATGCCGATGGCGAGGGTACACAAGCCCAGTGCCTGAAACACTATGAGACGCATCCGGCCGGACAGGCGGTTGCCCAGGAGCATTCCTGTACACCCGCCCACCACCACGGCCACGGCGTTGATCGCCGCTCCTACGGGCAAAACCATGTTTTCTCCTTCCGCTTTGCCTGAACAGCCGCATCAAGACGGATATTGTCTTGACGTATGCAAGACACGCATAATCTGTACATCCTGTTTGCTGACTCTGTAAGCAAGAAAATATGGATACCTGGTCAATACAAGCTCACGGGTACCCGGCGCCCGGCCCGGCCTGCCTCGTGACGGAGCTGCAGCAAGGCTTTGCCCCGCCTTCCAGATATGTTGGGCCACGTCCCGCGCCGCTGCCGGATCATGCTCGGCAAGATAGCTTCCTATGTCGTGCAAGTCTGCCAAAGCCAGCCGCAACCACGCCACCTTGTTATTTTGCATTGACGCCCCAGCGGCCAAAGGCTTCCTTCACCTCATCGTCAGAAGCGAAGTTCCCGGCGTCAGCTTCGCGTATGCCTTCCTCTATGGCCTCCATCTGCCAGGATTGTTCGGCCACATACTGTTTTACAGCCTCTGCCACCAGCCATGAGCGGGAACGGGAGGTAGCTGCGGCAAGCCTTTCAAGTCGCGTTTGCGTGTCTGTATCAAGCCGGGCTGTGATTGTGGACATACAGCCTCCTTTTGATTCGATTGTGTACAATTAACACAAACAAGTCAATGCTCACAGTATCGGTGTGGTTGGTGGCATGCCTGCGAGCACAGCCAAGGCGGCGGCAGCCGGCAGAGTTCTGCGGGTTATCACTGTCCGCTGCTCCGAGGCAAATAGGTTCGTAATTTTTCCAGAACCTCATCGAGATTGATCGGCTTGCCGACATGGCCGTTCATCCCGACCGCCAAGCACTGCTCGACGTCCTCTCGGAACACATTTGCGGTCATGGCGACAATCGGGATGGTTTTTGCTTGCGGAACGTCGAGGGCCCTGATACTTCGCGCAGCCTCATAACCATCCATTGCAGGCATTTGCAGATCCATAAAAATCATATCGTACTTTTCCGGCGCAGCGCTGAACATGCGGACGGCCTCCACGCCGTTTTCCGCACAGTCAATCTTCAGTTGCATCGGCTCAAGCAACGTCAGTACAATCTCGCGGTTGATCTCCACATCTTCCGCCAGCAGTATGCGACACCCCGGGAAAAGAGAGGTGAATTCCGACGGCTCGGCCTGCGACTCTCCATGATCCATGCCGAGACAATCGTATATGGTATCCAGAATGGTGCATGGAAACAGGGGTTTTGACAGGAACTTGTCAACACCCGTCTTTTCCGTCACTCCCTCGGCCGTGATCTTCGAGGCGGCTGAAAACAGGACCACGGAAACATTGTGGGGGTCGAGCTCTTTCTCCTTTATCGCGGTTGCCAACCGTAGACCGTCCATCCCCGGCAGTTTCCAGTCGATGAAATAGATGTCGTAGGTTCCCTTGGACTCGACAAGCTCAAGCGCTTCCTCTCCGCTTTCGGCCGTGTCGCAGAATATGCTGAACTCGTTCATGATTTTTGAGAGAAAGGCCAAAGTATCCGGATCATCGTCCACCACAAGAATGCGGACATTGCCCCCGTGTACGCCACGGGCCGCAAATCTGCGCCCTTTTTCCTCGCCGCGCTTTACCTGAACCGTAAAGGCAAAGGTAGAGCCTTTTCCAAGTTCGGACTCAACCCATATCTTGCCCCCCATCATTTCCACTATACTTTTGGAAATAGTCAGACCAAGCCCTGTGCCTCCGAATTTGCGCGTCGTGCTACTCTCAGCCTGCTGGAAGGCCTGGAACAGACGGGCCTGTTGCTCGAGGTTCATACCGATCCCTGTATCGGTCACAGTGATCTTTATGGCGCACACGCCATCTTCTTCTCCCAAAAAGTATGTGCCAATGCGAATTGCGCCTCCTTCGGGCGTGACTTTTACCGCGTTGCCCGCGAGGTTTGTAATGATCTGCGCCAGTCGCTGGTCATCCCCTATCAGATATTCCGGAACTGCCCTGTCAATATAGATTTTGAACCTCTGCTGTTTTTCGTCCGCGCGGAAGGCGATGACATGCGTAACCCGCTGCAGCATCCTCTCAAAATGAAATTCCGTTGGCGACAGTTCAAACTTGTTGGCTTCAATTTTGGACATGTCCAATATGTCGTTAATTACGCCAAGCAGATGGGTGGACGCGTCCTCGATCCGTGTAAGGCAGTACATGATCCGCTCCTTGTCGGCAGCGGATTTTCCAATGTTTGTCATGCCGATGATGGCGTTCATCGGCGTTCTGATCTCGTGGCTCATGTTGGCCAGGAACGCGGACTTGGCCTGGCTTGCCACTTGTGCAGCTTCCAGCGCGTTTTCCAGATCCCGCTGGAGCTTGGCAGTTTCCGTCACGTCGTCCGTGCTGCCGACAACGCCGATAACATTGCCTCTGCTGTCGCGCATCGCTGTTGTGGAGGAGTGGAACACGACGCCGTCGATTTCGGTGACCCAGTCCTGCGGGCCATCGCGGAAGGTTTTCTCCACCAGGTTGATAACATCCGGGTACTTGTTTTTGAACCGGGGGAGGTTAATGCTTCTCCCTTCCAGAAACGAGGGTTTAAGCCCGATTGCTTTTACATACCGCCCGTTGAAGGTCGTAATAATACCGTTGCCGTCAACGCTCCAAATGATTCCCTTGTAGTTGCTGATGACAGTTTCCAGCTTGGCGAGGGTATGCCGCAGTTCGGCTGTGCGTTTTTGCACCTTGTCTTCAAGCTCTTTTCCCTCGGAGCTCTTTCTTTGAAAGAGCACAAACAGGAGAAGGAGCACGGACAAGAGCAGGACAAGCGCGCCGATCAGCCAGAGCTGCCGCTCCCGCGCAAGTTTTGCCCCATAATCGTACGCTCTGTGCACCCACTGCCACGCGATCCCCTTGACGTCGATCAGGCGGAGCGCTTTGTCGAAAATCGAGCAAAGAAGAGCCTGATCCTTGTTGAATCCGATGAGAGACTCCGAAGCGTGGGGAAACACGAGATTCGCCTTGTAATCCAGGAGTTCATGGTAGTTTACCAGGGCAAGAAGCCGGCGCTGACTCGACATGACCATGCTGACCTCGCCCCGCGCCAAAGCGCGGAAGGTATCCTCCGAACTTTCATATTCAACGGTGTTCGCATGATTGGGGAACCAGGCGCGGAACATCGCAGCGTAGGCGGTGTCTCTGGGCAGACCGACTCGGGTGTTCATAACCTCATCAAGGCTGATGTTGGGGGTATCCGATTTGGACAGCAGCGCATAATAATCGGTCAAACTGGGTGTCTTCGGCCACAAAAAGCGCCCCTTCCGATTGTCCGAAGGGATGAGTTCAGCGATCATGGCAGCTTCGCCGTTTTCGAGCATCTTCAGCAAAGTCGGCCATTCCGTGTGCCGATCGTTGACGAGTTTGAAGGACAGACCGGCAAGCTTTTCCATTGCCTGTAGCACGTCAAAAAAAATGCCCTGCCATTGTTTTTCGTGTTTGTTGTAAAAACTGATAGGATAATTGTAATGTTCGGCTGCAATGGGAATGACGGGGCGGCTGCGCAGATATGCCCGTTCCTCCTCGGTGAGCCTGATAAACAGCTTGTGCTTGAGGTATTCCTGTTGGCCGTGTTTGTACAGCCCGGAAAGATGCTGGGCGGCGCCGTGTTGCAGCGCCTTTTGCACAACCGAGATAATAGGCGCAAGGGAGCTCTTTTGCGTTGATAGAGAAACCGGCACGCTGATCACGGGAAAAAAGGGTGCGGCAACCACATCATCGTACCTGTCGAAAGCGGCCTCCGCGTTCCCCTCATCAAAGAAGGCGTCCACTTGTCCGCTTTTGAGCATGGCATACGCGAGTTCCGTACTGTCGACAAAGATGGAATCGAAGAGAAAAGGCGCCAGCGCGGAGACCTGGCCGGCAGTTGTGGCGCCGCTGAGAAAGGCGTAGCGCGGCGAACGCACGACCGCGATATCCCGTATCGGCATGCTGTCCGCAATCCGCACCTGTTTTATCGTGCGTTCGGCAATGGGGCCGGTCATGATATAACGCGTTAAGCGTTCATCAGTGGCTGCCAATTCGCCGGTAAAATCAATTTCACCATGTTCAAGCCCCGTGCGCAGTGTAACCCAGTCATAGAGCGCGGGCTTGAACGGGATCCCGAACAATTTTGTCAACCAGTCGCAGAACAGTGGGGTGAATCCCAGGATTGCGCCATCTTGCTCAAAGGCCTCGGCGCTTGGAAGCGTACCGTACACAAAGGCGTTGGTTTGTTCCCGCAGCGCCTCAATGGCTTTGATTTCATGCTGCGTTACGCCGGGAATATCCCGAAACGAGGCGCAGGTCGGCGACGTGCCGCGTTGTTCTCCTGCAATTGTTTCATAGCTAAAAGTCACACTGAAAATCAGGAAGGCGAGTAACGCGCATATGCCGCTCATGTATATGCTTCGATTTGTTACCCACATATATTCTCCAGTTTTTGACCCAGCGTAATACGTTTGTAACAAGGGCTACGAAAATCTATCGAGCATCCTTGTTTGAAACACTATTTTTACAATGTGTCTAGCCTGGATATTGCATAAAAAAGTTGCGGGCTTATGTACAAAAAAAGGAGCTTGCGATTTCTCATAAGCTCCTATAATTCTTCTGGCGCGCCCGAAGTGATTCGAACACCCGACCTACAGGTTCGTAGCCTGTTGCTCTATCCAGCTGAGCTACGGGCGCAACACATGGATGAGTTCTCTACTCTGACTGTCTTCTCTCGTCAAGCGCTTTTCGCGAAATATTTCGAGCCGCAAGCAAGCGTTGAATAATATCCTCGCCGCAGCGTTCCGGATCAAGATGTGTCAACGCCCATTG
>JAIRVN010000220.1 GCA_031253875.1 Deltaproteobacteria bacterium
GCATGGCTTGAACGATGACGAGCGTAAAGCCGCCTATGCCGCGGACATCACGTACGGCACAAACAACGAGTTCGGTTTTGACTACCTGCGCGACAACATGAAATTTTATGCGCAGCATCTGGTGCAGCGGCCGCACCACTATGCCATTGTGGACGAAGTGGACTCTATTCTTATTGATGAAGCCAGGACGCCGCTGATTATTTCCGGCAGTTCCGAACAGTCTACAGGCTTGTACCGGCAGATGGATGAACTCGTGCGCAAGTTGAAGCCGGGCGAGTATACTGTGGACGAAAAGGCCCGCACCGTCATGCTGACCGAGGCAGGTGTCGCGCGTTGCGAAGCGCTTTTACATATGGACAATCTCTATGACCCTTCGAATATTGCCGCCCAGCACCATGTGCTGCAATCGCTCAAAGCCCACAATGTGTTCAGGCGCGATGTGGACTACATAGTCAAGGACGATCAGGTGATCATCGTGGATGAGTTTACCGGCCGTCTCATGCCTGGTCGCCGCTTCAGCGACGGCCTGCATCAGGCGCTGGAAGCCAAAGAACGCGTGCGGATCGAAGCTGAAAACCAGACACTGGCCGCCATCACCTTCCAGAACTATTTCCGCCTGTACGAGAAGCTGGCGGGCATGACGGGCACGGCGGATACCGAAGCCGTGGAATTCCACCAGATATACGGCTTGGAGGTTATTTCCATCCCGCCGGACAAACCCATGATCCGCAAGGATCTGCCCGACATTATCTACCGCACCCAGAAGGAAAAGTTTACAGCCATCGTGGAATCCATCAAAGAACTGTACGCCAAGGGTCAGCCTGTACTGGTGGGCACCATTTCCATTGAAACTTCAGAGCTGATTGCACAGTTGCTCAAGCGCCAGGACGTGCCGCACAACGTACTCAACGCCAAACACCATGAACAGGAAGCGGAAATCGTGGCTCAGGCGGGCCAGCAGGGAAAAGTGACCATCGCCACGAATATGGCAGGACGCGGCACGGACATTGTACTCGGGCCGGGCGTGGTGGCATTGGGCGGCTTGCACATCCTCGGTACGGAACGTCATGAAAGCCGACGCATAGACAACCAGTTGCGGGGCCGTTCGGGTCGCCAGGGCGATCCCGGTTCTTCGCGTTTTTTTCTTTCGTTGGAAGATGATTTGATGCGTCTTTTCGGCTCTGACCGCATCTCCGGTCTTATGCTCAAACTGGGCCTGACCGAGGGTGAAGCCATCGAAAACGCCATGGTGAGCAGAGCCGTGGAAAACGCCCAGAAACGCGTGGAAGGGCACCATTTTGAAATCCGCAAAACGCTGTTGGAGTATGACAACGTCATGAGCCAGCAGCGTGAGGTCATTTATTCCCTGCGCCGAGAACTTATGATGGAGGCGGATATCGAATCCCTGGTCGAAGAATTTCTCGACGATGTGCTTGAGGAAATATACGCGCCGCTGGAGAGCGTCCCGGAGGACGCCCGTGCTGACGCCGAAGACTTGGTGCTGGCCCGCCTGCGCGATACTTTCACCATCGATCGTATCTTAGCCCTCACCCCGGACGGCGCCTTGCCCGAAGGCGCGCATTTGCCTGTGCGCAACATGGCGCGCGAACTCGTGCTGCGGATTCTTGCCGAGCTCAGGAGTGAAGCCGGGGACATTTACAAGGACATCGTGCGCTATTTTCTGCTCGAAGAGCTGGATCGCAGTTGGAAGGAACACCTGCGCAATATGGATCATCTGCGCGACGGCATCGGCCTGCGCGGCTACGGGCAGAAAGACCCCAAGCTGGAATACAAGCGCGAAGGTTTTGAACTGTTTCGCGATCTGCTCCACCGGATACGTGAAAGCGCGTTCAGGGCGCTTACCCGTATCCGCATTAAACGCGAGGAAACCGAGCAGGATGATTTTACGCACAAGGATACTGCCGCCGGGCATTCGTATTCCGGCAGCGGCACGGCAGCCAGGGCTCCCGGCACGGCAGTGCGCGTCGAACCAAAGCTCGGACGGAACGATCCTTGTCCATGTGGAAGCGGAAAAAAATACAAGAAATGTTGCGGGATGTAGTGTCGCGTGTCACGCGTGACGGAGATCTGCCAGAAGTTGTTCTCGTGCCGGGCGCACGATCGGGATCAGGGGCAAATCTTCCAGCAGGCGCTGCAAATATCCTTCCCGGGCCAGGCGCTTGCGGCTGAAAGCAAAGCGCAGATCGTACTGCCAGGAGCCGAGCAGCACGCGGAAATCGTTGACGCTGCGCAAATCGGCATAGGAGGCCACGCGCCGCGCCAGAGCATCTTCCAGCACTTTGGGAGTAGAGAGTTCCGGGTCGTCTTGGACCGAAAGGAACACAGTGGAGGAGAGTGGTTCGCCGGAGGCAAGGTGCGTGGCGAAGACCCTGCAGATGTCCAGCTTGTCGGCATCGCGCACGGCATCGGCAATCAGGCGTATTTCCGGCGGCAGCTTCGGGGGCAGACGGTAGCGGTTATGCAGCGCAAGCGCGCTGTACACCAGGCGGCGCAGTTCCGGGCGCTCCGCTGTGAGCGCCGCTTCGGATTTCAGAATTTTGACCCCGAACAGCCCGTGGTTGACCGAGATCGTGTCGCGAAACGTCCGCCAGTGGTAAAACTGTGGAAAGCGCGCCACATCATGGTACAGGGCCGCAAGCAACGCCGCCCGCTCCAGCAGGGGAAAGGACAAGGACAGGCGTTTCGCTGCGGCCGCAAACTCCTCGCTGTCCGCCAGCCGTTCGCAGTGATCGAAGACCCGCATGCTGTGCTCGTATTTGAGCCGTAAAGGGGCCGTATCCTCCTGCTCACGCGCCAGGAAGCTCTCGAAAAAAGCCGTAAAAAAAAATTTGTGGGAGGAAATATCCTGCATTATGCCGTTCCTGGTGGAGTTGTAGCGCCGCAACGGACAGAATGCAAGAAAGCGGCCTTGAGGGCGCACCGTCCTTCTGGTAGGTAATAGTTCCTGGAGTTGCCTCGGGAGTATCTTCATGTCCGACTTTGTCCATTTGCATTGCCATACGGAATACAGCCTGCTGGACGGCGCCATCCGCATCAGGGATCTGTGCGCCCGCGCCAAGGACTCCGGCATGCCTGCGGCTGCCATTACCGATCACGGCAATATGTACGGCGCGGCGCATTTCTACCAGGCATGCAGGGAGTTCGGCCTCAAGCCCATTATCGGCTGCGAGGTGTATGTGTGCCATGATCACACGGACAAGGAATCGGACAGGGCGCGGCAACGGCACCATCTGGTGCTGCTCGCGCAAAACAGCGCGGGCTACCAGAACCTGATCAAGCTGGTCACGCGGGGTTTTCTGGACGGTTTTCATTACCGTCCTCGTGTGGACAAGGAGCTTCTGCGGAGACATTCCGAAGGCATTATTGCCCTTTCCGCCTGTATGGCGGGCGAGATTCCACGCGCACTCCTCCACAAGGGCATGGAAGAGGCCATCCGCCTTGCCGGAGAATACAGCGCGATCTATCCGGAACGCTTCTATCTGGAACTTCAGTCCAACGGCTTGCAAGAACAGGAACGGATCAACGCCGGGCTGATGGAATTGGCGCAACGCGCCGCTTTACCCCTGGTGGCGACCAACGACTGCCACTACCTGGATGCCGACGATGTGGAGGCCCACGACATTTTGCTTTGCATTCAGACCCAGACCACGGTGGACGACCCCAAACGCATGCGCTTTGAGACCAAGGAGCTGTATTACAAGAGCATTGAGGAAATGGAACGGGTCTTTGCCCCTGTGCCCGAAGCCCTTGCCAACACGATGCGCATTGCGGAACAATGCTCTCTGGAAATGAGCTTCGACAGGCACGTTTTTCCCGTCTATGCCCTGCCGGAGGGCGTGACGCCGGAAGACGAATTCCGGCGTCTGGCCTTGGAGGGTCTGGAAAAACGCCTGGAACAGCACCCGGACAGGGAGACTCTCGACCACGAGCTGTACCACGCTCGCTTGGCCTGGGAACTTCAGGTTATCACCGAAATGCAGTTTCCGGCGTATTTCCTCATCGTGCAGGATTTCATCAACTGGGCCAAAGACAACGGCATTCCCGTCGGGCCGGGACGCGGCTCCGCGGCCGGCTCCCTGGTGGCCTGGGCTTTGCGCATCACCAATCTTGATCCTATCCCCTACAAGCTGCTTTTCGAACGTTTTCTCAACAGCGAGCGCATTTCCCTCCCCGATATCGACGTGGACTTCTGCGAACGCCGCAGGCCCGAAGTGATACGCTATGTCGCCGAAAAATACGGCGAGGATGCTGTCGCGCAAATCACCACCTTCGGAAAAATGAAGGCCAAGGCCGTGGTGCGCGATGTCGGCCGTGCGCTGGGCTTTTCTTTCGCCGAGACGGATAAAATTGCCAAGCTGGTGCCGGAAGATTTGAAAATGACCGTTTCCAAGGCGCTGGAAACAGAACCCGAGCTTGCGGAACGATACGGGAGCGATCCCGGGATACGCCGCCTGCTGGATATTTCGAGGCGGCTCGAAGGGCTTGCGCGCCACGCCTCCACCCATGCCGCCGGGGTGGTGATCGCCGACAGGGCCATGCATGAATATCTGCCGCTCTACAGAGGAAAACGGGGTGAAACAGTCACCCAGTTCGACATGAAGATGGTGGAAAAAGTCGGGCTGATGAAATTCGATTTTCTTGGCCTGGGCACCATGACCCTTATCCAGGACACCTTGGACGCAATCGCCCGCCAAGGCAAGCAGGCCCCCGATCTGGACGCGTTGCCGCTGACGGATTCCGCCACCTATGATCTGTATTCCAGAGGCGACACGGACGGCGTTTTTCAGGTGGAAAGCTCGGGCATGCGCCAGTACTTGCGCATGCTGAAGCCCAATTGTTTTGAGGATCTCATCGCCATGCTGGCCCTGTACCGTCCCGGCCCGCTGGGCGCGGACGGCATGGTGGAAGGCTTCATCAAGCGCAAGCACGGCGAACTGCCAGTCATCTATCCTTTGCCGATGCTTGAGGATTGCCTCCGCGACACTTACGGCGTCATCGTGTATCAGGAGCAGGTGATGCAGATCGGCCAGATTGTGGCCGGCTACACCCTCGGGCAGGCGGATCTTCTGCGCCGCGCCATGGGCAAGAAGAATGTCGAAGCCATGGCCAAAGAACGCTCGCGCTTTGTGGACGGCGCCGGGGCCAAGGGCATTGATGCAAAAAAAGCCCATGAAATTTTCAATTTGATGGAAAAATTTGCGGAATACGGTTTCAACAAGTCGCATTCTGCGGCCTATGCGCTTATTTCCTATCACACCGCTTACCTGAAGACGCATTTCAGGGTTGAATTCATGGCCGCCTTGCTGACGTCCGAAATGGACAGCCAGGATAAACTGCTCAAGTACGTGGCGGCCTGCAGGGACATGGACGTCCAGGTGGTCCAGCCCTCTGTCAATCGCAGCCGGCGGGAGTTCACCGCGCACGGCGGGCAGGTGGTCTTCGGTCTCGGGGGGATCAAGAATGTGGGCAACGAAGCCATCCCGGCGATGATCGCCGCCGGCAAGGCAGGCGAA
>JAIRVN010000230.1 GCA_031253875.1 Deltaproteobacteria bacterium
CGGTCATGAAGGCCGAAGCCGTGATGTTGGAGGACATGGTGTTGGCGGTGAACAAGGCCTTGCCGAAGTTGCTGCCTTTTTCCGCCTTGTAGGCTTCGGCCACACCTTCGACGACAGGCAGCAGGGCTGCGGTACGCGCCGTGTTGGAAGGCGTCAGCGGCGCCACGAACATGTTGGCCAGCATGGGGGTCAGTATGGCTCCGAAAGGCCGTTTGCCGAGATAACGCAACAGGGTCAGGGCCGCACGTTTTGCAACTCCTGTTTCCATCATGGCGATGGAGATGATGAAGCCCGCCTGTTGCAGCCAAAGGCCGACGTTGGAAAATCCGGTAATGGCAAAGCCCGCGTTGCGGACCAGGTTGCCTTCCTTGTCAAGTTGGCCGGTAGGATTGCCCACCCAAAAGTACAACAGCGCGCAGACGACAAACGCGCTGCATCCGAAACCAATGCCCTGGGTGATCCACACCGTCACGGCGGATGCGAAAATGGTCAGCAGCTTATGCTGCGTTGGGGTGATGCCCTGGGGCATGGGAAGGATAAACCAGACCAGAAGGCCGATCGTTATACTGAGAAAAAGGCCATACTTTCTTCCCCATACTTCGAATTTGCTGCTGGACATAGAGAAATCCTTTGTACGTTAGGGTTTCGAAGTCTCTGCACAGTGACGACAGTCCGTGCGACAACGGCGACGCACACTATGGCATGCGCGTAATGCAAAACTGCTCGTCAAACCCCAGAACCTCCGCCTTGCACATCTTGCCCGAGGCTACAGCGAGTATTTCGGCGTAGATTTCTTCGCCCGCCTCTTGCAGGGTCTTTTCGCCCGTCAAGACGGCCCCGGAATTGATATCAATATTTTCCTTCATTTTTTCAAAGGTGCGGGGATTGCCCGTGATCTTGATCACAGGAACTCCGGGAAAGCCGGAGGGCGTCCCGCGTCCTGTCGGGAAGCACACGATCTGCGCGCCCGCAGCCGCCTGGCCTGTTGTGACTTCGCCGTCGTGCCCCGGACCGTCCATAAGCAGCAGACCCTTTTTTGTGGGCGCGCCGCCGGACTTGAACACTTCGACAAACTTCGCGGTAGCGCCTGATTTTTTCATGCCGCCAAGGGATTTTTCCACAACGCTCGACAGCCCGCCCTCATAGTTGCCCGTGGAGATGAGGTGTTTGCGCGCGGTGTTGCTTGAGTGGCGCGTCTGGTTTTTGAGGCGTTCCTCCATGGCTGTGATGGCGTTCACGATATCCTTGGCCACGTCTTCGGACACGGCCCTGCGGGCAAGAATGTGCTCCGTGCCGATCAGCTCGGTGAGTTCCGTCAGGATGGAGGAACCGCCTTTGGCCACCAGCATGTCCGAGGCAATGCCCAATGCGGGGTTGGCAACGAGGCCGGACGTCATGTCCGACCCGCCGCAGTTGGTGCCGATCATCAGGGCGGCAAGGGGCGCTTCAATCCGCTTCTCAAGGGAGGCTGCCTGTTGCATCTTGCGCGCCATGCGCGAGCCGATTTCAATGGCTTTGAAACTGTCGCCGACGTCTTGGATCACAACGGTTTCCAGCATTTTTCCCGTGGGGGCGATGCCCTCGGCAAGCTCGTGCGGAGAGAAGCGCTCACAGCCGAGACCTACCACGACAACGCCCGCGTAATTGGGGTTTTTTCCGATGCCGATCAGCGTTTTGGCCGTGACTTCCAGATCCTCGCCCACCTGGCTGCAGCCGACCGGATGCCGGAAACACAGAGCGTTCGGAACATTCTGGGCGATGCGTTCCGCAACTTTTGCCGAACAAAAGACAGAGGGGATGATCGCAATGTGGTTGCGTACGCCGTACGTGCCGTTTTCCCGAAGAAAGCCCATGAAGGTATCGGCCATGTCACATCCCCCTTGCGCAATAGAGGTTATGGCTGTGGATCCAGCCGCCCTGGGGGATGGCCGCGCGGGCCACGCCGATCTCTTCTCCGTACTTGTAGATGGCTTCGCCTTCCTTGATCGCGGCAAGGGCCATCTTGTGGCCGAAAGGAACTTCTTCCACGGCCGGGATGTCATACTCGGCCCCGCGGCCGCGGATGCGGCAGGACTCGCCGATGCCCACATCCGCCAGCACAACAGCCACATTGTCCTTGTCGTCCAGGACAAGAGCAACCTTGCATCCTTCCATTTGCAGAAAATCGTTGCTTGCCATGTGTCCTCCTTCCAGCACTACCAGAGATTGCCCACCGCGTTAAAGGCCAGGGGGGCCGGGTCGCCTTCCACACGCAGGCTGGGATGGTCGCGGCAGTGCCCCGCAAGAGTCTCGGAGACGTAAATCGTATTCAGTTCAAGGGTATTCTTGATGCGGACAAGCCGTACCACGTCGAGATCCTCCACGTTGCACGTTTTCACAGCCGCCTGGATGGCCTCGCGGTCATTGGCAAGCACCATGGGCATTTTCACCGTCAGCGGGATAGTGGAGGTGAGAGAATTGGGGTAGGTCTGATCCGGCACGAACTTGTCAAAGGCTCTGCGGGTGGTGAAGTCGGCCATGCCGATGCCGTTGCCGTTGCCCTTGGATTTGTCCGTGATGTCAAGGGTGGCGACCCTGGTGATCTCCGGTCCGCCGTAAGCATACGGGCTGTTGTATCTGCCGACTACGTTGCTGTCAAAGCCTGTGCCGCTGATGTCTTTGCCGATCTCGTCGATAACCAGGACGTCGAGGGAATCGAAGAAGAGTTTCGGCATCAGCCGGAACGCTTCCTTGAGCAGAGCTTCCTCGCGCTCGATCATGTTTTCCGGCAGCAGAATCTCGACAAGGGCGGTCTCATGAACGGAATTTTCGATGAGAGCCACGCCGCATACGATATTCCTGTTCGCCAGCATGACCTTTGCCAGGGCGGGCACGTTCGCGGCCATATGGCCGAAGCCGAGGTTATGGCAGAGTTCCGCGCCCCGTTGTTTGCCCAGGCCGATGGAGAGCATCTTTATGATGCCGCTTTCAACGGGACCCCTGAAACCGGTGTGCGGTTTGATCCGGTTGATGGCGATGACGCCGTCAGCTTCGGCGGCGTATCTGTCCATATACACGGGCAACCCGGTAGGCGTTGTGCCTATGACCTCGGTTTCCATGGAGGAACGTATGGGCGCTTCCACGGTATCTTCGTCGATCCCGAGTCCTTTGAGGAGTTTTACCTGTCCTTCAGCCGTGGCGCCTCCGTGGCTGCCCATGGAGGGCACGATAAAGGGTACGGCCCCGGTCTCTTTCACCATTCTGACCACGGTCCGGATGGTCAGGGGGAGGCCGGTTATTCCACGGCTCCCGGCTGTAACAGCAATGGACTGGCCTTTTTTCAGGGTATCAAGACAGCCGCTTCCACGCAGGAGACGTATGAGTTCCGTCTCCAAGTCTTCCACGCGCGGCCTGTCAAAAGATTGGGCCACGGGGATGACGCGCGGCAAGGGCACATTGTAAAGCAGTGAGGAAACAGATGAGGCTTCCTGTGATTGCGGTGGGGCAAACTGCATGGTGTCCTCCAGGGTAATCGGTCACTACTGTCCGGCTAAGGGGCGAGAAAAATTACTTCAATGCTTCCAGCTTGTACCCATCTTTTTCGGCCCGTACAATGCCTATGCCGGGAAAGGGCAGGTGCGCTGCCGCGATGGGAGTAGCCTCCTTCGCGAGCTGTTTGAACGCGCGCAGGCGCGTTTCCCTGGCCTGGGGCTGGTCGACGTCGAAATCAACCGTGATGTCCGGGCGGGGAAACTGCAAGGCGCCGGCGTGCAGCAGGTCGCCGATAAAGAAGAGTTTTTTGCCTTTGGACGCGATCATGAAGCCCGTATGCCCCGGCGTGTGGCCGAAAAGCGCGACGCTCGCAATATCGGGAGCGACCGCTTCGCCCGGCGTAAAGAAGACCAGCAGCTTGTGCTGTTCCAGCACAAGCATCACATCCCGGACAAGCGGGAACAGCCCGCGCCTGTTTTCCGGCGCCTGGCGCATGGCCTCCTCGTCCGTCCAATAGCCGTATTCCGCCTTGGCCACATACACTTTCGCCTTGGGGAATGCGGGCTTGCCGTCTTTGACCAGTCCCCCGATGTGGTCGCCATGCAGATGGGTGATAAATATCTTGCTGATGTCCGCCGGGGCGGTGTTGACATCTTGCAGGCGCAGGAGCAGTTGTCCCGCTCTGTCAGGGCGCAGCGTGCCGTTGCCGGTATCCACCAGGAAGCGATCCTTGCCGCGTTTTATCAAAAAGACGTTGAACGAGCCGGGTATGGGCTGCGTGCCCGCGATTTTCAGCATGGCCGCTTCATCGGCGCCTTTGAAAAGGTTGAGCGAGAAGCTGTGCGAGCCGTCCAAAAGCGGCACAACGGAACAATTCCCCACCTGGACGGCCCTCTCTGCCGTGGGCTGCGGCGCAGGTTTTGCGGCTTCGGCCGGCACGGCGAAAAGCACAACCAACATAAGAGCCAGAAGGTACTGTAGCGTGTTCATGATGGTTCCTTTGCGTTTTCCTGGTTCTTGAGCACAAAACGGCAGCCTTTTTTCGGGCAGCCTACATGCTTGCCTTTGATCTTGGTATGTTTTTCCACCAGGACAGGCGAGGCGCAGGCAGGACAGATTCCCTGCACGGGCCAGTCCCAGAGTGCAAAATCACAGGCGGGATACCGGTTGCAGGAATAAAAGATTTTCCCTTTTTTCGAGCTTTTTTCCACCAGTTCGCCGTCGCAGCCTTCGCGGGGGCAGGGCACGCCGGTGCTGAAGGGTGCGGCATAGTCGCATTTGGGATAGTTGGCACAGGCGATGAAGCGGCTGCCGGTGCGCGCCTTTTTGATAACCAGATCGCCCTCGCACCTGGGGCATGCGCCCACGACTTCCAGTACGGGTTTGACCCTTGCTTCGAGCTGTAGCGCGCCTTTTTCATCCCGGCTGAAGTTGCTGGTGAAGCGGCAGTCGGGGTACGCGGTACACGCCAGGAAGGAACCGGCCTTGCCGAATTTGATCACCGTGGGTTTGCCGCATTCGGGGCAGGGCATGTCTATGGGCAGTCCCCCCTTGACGGGGGTCATGGATTTGGCGGCTGCGGCGAGCGTGGGGTTGAAATCCCGGGCGAAGGCCGACAGCAGACCCACCCAGTTCACGCCGCCTTCGGCGACCTGATCGAGTTTCGTTTCCATCTCGGCCGTAAAACCGATGTCCATCAGGCGCGCAAAATGTACGCGCAACTGTTCGCAGACAACTTCGCCCAACGCGGTGGGCGTGAGCTGTTTTTCCTCCATACGCGCGTAATCGCGTTCAAGCAGGGTGGAGATGATGTTGGCATAGGTGGAGGGACGGCCTATCCCCTGTTCCTCCAATTCCTTGACCAGAGTGGCTTCGGTATAGCGCGGCGGAGCCTGGGTGAATTTTTGCTCCTTGTCGAGTTTTTTCAGATCCAGCACCTCGCCTTTTTTCAGTTCGGGAAGTTCCACAGCGTCCTGCTCATTGTCCGCGTCCGGATCCGGACGGTCTTTTTTTTGGGCTTGCGGCCAGGCAGCCAGCCAACCGGGAAAGAGCAGGCGTTCGCCTCTGGCGCGCCACTGGCTGGGGCCGCAGTCGATGAACACCGTGGTGTCGTGGAAGCGCGCGCTGGCCATCTGCGAGGCCACAAAACGCGACCAGATGAGACGGTAGAGTTGGTACTGCTCCGGCGAAAGCTGGTTTTTCAGGGCATCCGGCGTCAGGCGAACGTCCACCGGGCGGATGGCTTCGTGGGCGTCCTGCGCGCCGCCCCTGGCCTTGTAATAGCGCGGTTTGTCGGGCAAATAGTCTTTGCCCCAGGAGTTTTCGATAAATTGCTTCGTGGCCGTCCTGGCTTCTTCGGCAATGCGGAAGGAGTCGGTGCGCATGTAAGTGATGAGCGCCGTGGTGCCGAGTTCGTCCAGGTCAATGCCCTCATACAGCCGCTGGGCAATGTTCATGGTGCGCTTGGAACTGTAGCCCAGGCGCTGGTTGGCGGCTTGTTGCAGCGACGAGGTGATGTAGGGCGGCGCGGGTGTTTTGGCGCG
>JAIRVN010000102.1 GCA_031253875.1 Deltaproteobacteria bacterium
TGAAATTGCGTATGGCTTTGCCAAGGCCGCTGCCTACTTCCGGCAGCTTGTTCGCGCCGAAAAGCAGCAAGCCGACAACAAGAATCACGAGTAATTCCTGCATGCCTATTCCGAACATAAGAATCTCCTCAATGTTGCTTCAACGATTCCGCATATCCGAAAGGTCAAGCCGCTTTCAGGAGGCCGACGTCCGGATGCGCAACGAATACATGTGAAATATCTATGCTTCCTTGCGAACGCCCATGACACACTGGAGCGCCTCGTCAAATTCCCGCTGCAGGCTGTCGATCAGTTCGCGCACGGACTGGATGCCGTTGATACGCGGGACGTTGGAGCCGCAGAAGGCAAAGCCCTTTTCCAGATTCCCCCTCATGGCGTTGAGTAGGGCGGCGGCAATGCAGTACGGCGTCTTTTCCTGTTCGCAGGTACTGACGCATTTGAAGACGCATTTAAAAGGTTTTTTAGCGCCTTCGCGCATATCCTCGATGAATTTATTGAGGATTGCCCTGCCAGGCATACCTACCGGACTTTTGATGATGGTTACATCTTTCTCGTGCGCATTAACGTAGCTTTGCTTGAAACGTTCATCCGCATCACATTCGTGAGTAGCGACGAAACGTGTGCCCATCTGTACGCCGGCAGCGCCCAGATCGAGAAAACACTTGATGTCGGCTCCGCTGTAAATGCCGCCGGCGGCAATAACGGGGATGGCCCGGCCCCTTTTATCCTCAAACTCTTTCACGCAGTCCACGACTTCCGGCACAAGGCGCTCCAGCGCATAATCCGGGCTGTCGATGTCCTCGGTTTTGAACCCAAGATGCCCGCCCGCTTTGGGACCTTCCACCACAAAAGCGTCAGGCAGGTAGTTAAAACGTGACAGCCATTTTTTGCTGATGATGCTGGCCGCGCGCGCGGAGGAAACGATGGGAACCAGCTTGGTTTTAAATTCTTCCTTCTTTTCTTCGCACAGGGCGAGCAGATGGCGCGGCATGTCAAGCGGCAGTCCCGCACCGGAAAAAACAAGGTCGACGCGGTTTTCGATAGAGGTGCGCACCATCTCCGCAAAGGTGGTGAGCGCGACCATGATGTTGACGCCGATAATTCCCTGGGTAAGTTCCCTGGCTTTGGCAATTTCGACGCGTAAAGCCCGCAGATTGGCTTCCACGGGATCAGTGGCGATGTCCGGCTCCTTCATCCCGATCATGGCGCCGGCGATAACACCGATGCCTCCGGCGTTCGCTACGGCGGACGCCAGGCCAGACAGGGAGATCCCTACGCCCATTCCTCCCTGAACAATGGGAAGGGCGCTCCTAAGATCGCCGATGGTCATTGTGGGTAACGCCATATTTCCTCCGCAAAAAAGTTGCTTGGCTGTTCTCGTGCAGATACGAAGAACACAAGCTATTCCAGTTGATTGCGCTCCACGCCGCGCATGCCCATGCGGTATTGAAGCTCCAGAACAATCAGACGCTCGTATTCCGGGGCAAGCTCGAGCGCCGTGTCCCATTCGGCAAGCATAAGCTGCTCAAGCCGCTGGGTTTCCTCCCAAATATCCAGAAGTTCATCGTCTGCAAGCGACTTGATGTGCTTGGCAAAGGAAAGATTTTCAGAGAAAGGAAGTCGCCTGGCCATGGACACGCTCGAGTTGGTATCACCATAAACGTATAGAGAATATCGGAGTTTTTTGGGGCTGGCAAGCTGGATAATTGACAGCTTGGTGAGTGACTACACAACGCTTTTACTCAACAAAATCAGTAATAAGTAATCCAGCACATGGCATCGCACAACAATTTGCCGAACTTGACGCACACAATTCTTTTTGGCACAAATGCGGCTGGGCGTTACAGCGGCGCATCGTGATTCCAGTAAAGCAAGGCTCTAGACCATCTTCTGGCGCCAAAAGATGGTTTGGAGCCTTTACATTTTCAGGAGACCTTATGCCACTCTTGCATCCCACACGCAATCCAGCGTTTATGGCCATCAAGGAGAACGCTGCACCTGAACTGTTCCGGGACATGTTTCCTTATACCAAGATCAGCCGGGTGACCTTTGACGGTATTTATGTCGAACCCCGTCCGGCTTCGCCAATGTTCATAACGGACACCACGTTCCGCGACGGTCAACAAGCCCGTCCTCCTTACACGGTTGCCCAGATCGTCCGGCTTTATGAGATGCTTCATGAACTCGGAGGTCGTAGCGGTCTTGTCCGGGCTTCGGAATTTTTTATGTATTCCGAGAAGGATCGCAAGGCGATAGAAGCCTGCCAGGCTCTGGACTATTCCTTCCCCAAAGTGACTGGCTGGATCCGCGCCGCCATGGAAGATCTGCATCTGGCCAAAGATATGGAATTCAAAGAAGTCGGCATGCTGACAAGCGTGTCGGACTATCACATTTTTTTAAAGCTCAACTGGAACAGGCGTCAGGCCTTTGATCATTATATTGCTATGGCGACTCAGGCGCTGGAATGGGGTATAACGCCGCGCTGCCATTTTGAGGATGTTACCAGGGCGGACGTGCAAGGCTTCTGCCTGCCTTTGGCCGCCAAGTTGATGGAATTGGGTCAAGCTAGCGGGCTTCCGGTGAAAATACGTCTGTGTGACACCATGGGCTATGGCGTGCCGTATCCGGGCGCGGCCCTGCCGCGTTCCGTACCGCGCCTGGTGCGGGCTTTTACCGATGAAGCGGGCGTACCCGGAGAATGCCTGGAATGGCATGGGCATAACGATCTGCACAAGGTTCTGATAAACGGCACAACGGCCTGGCTATATGGCTGCGGCGGAGTCAACTGCACACTGATGGGCTTTGGCGAACGTACCGGCAACAGCCCTCTTGAGGCTATGATAATAGAATATATTTCGCTTACCGGGGACGACAACGCTGCCAATCCCAAGGTCATCAGCACTATCGCCCGCTACTTTGAAACAGATCTGGATTACCGCATTCCGGACAACTACCCTCTGGTCGGGCGCGACTTCAACGCCACCAGTGCCGGTATTCACGTGGACGGTCTGGCGAAGAACGAGGAAATTTACAATATTTTCGACACCAACGCCATCCTGGGCCGTGATGTGCCTATCATCATTACGGATAAATCCGGTCGTGCCGGTGTGGCTTACTGGCTGAATCAACATCTGAACCTGGAGCCGGATAAGAGAGTCAGCAAGACGCACCCGGCTGTAGGCATGATCTACAATCGCATCATGGCCTCCTATGAACGAGGCCGCAATACCTCTTATTCCAATAAGGAGATGCTGACGCTCGCCAAGCGCTACATGCCGGGTCTGTTCCCCTCCGAACTCCGACGCCTGCGCGATATTGCCGCGAACCTGGCTAAAAATATCATGCTGCATGTGGCCGACAAATGTGAAGTCCGTGGCGAAGGATCGGAATTCTATCCCTGGATGCCCGGCTTCCTCGCTGAAAATCCTTTTATTCAATATATCTATATTACCAACACCAAGGCCCGCCTTTTGGGGATGGCCATCAGCGATATGGCGTATCAGAATGAAACCTACCGGGAGAACTACAGCCGCCTGCCTCTTGGCTTTGATTTTTCAAAGCGTGAATGGTTTATCAACCCGATGCGCGACGGTGGTCTGCATATCAGCGATATCTATCAGTCCCAAATGACCGGCAAGCTCATCCTGACCGTATCAACCGCCATAACGGACAACAACGACGAAATCACCGGCGTGCTGGGCGCTGACATAGAATTGGAAGAACTCCTGCTCCAGGCGGATGCTTTGGAAGCGGAAGAGGCCAATGGCCGCGAACAGCCGAAATAAGAAAGCTTCAGGAGAAAACGCGCATGATTGAGATATGCCGAAAATCTTGTCTGCACGGCGGCGCATGGCGTGAGGCCGAACCCGGAGCCAGACAGGGCGCCGGAACGCTTGCGCACACGATCATGGCCGCGCATCAGCTTCCCGGCCATGA
>JAIRVN010000171.1 GCA_031253875.1 Deltaproteobacteria bacterium
TTCACGGTTTGTCGGCAACGCCCTTGCATATGGCTTCGTCAGCACGATCCGTAAGTTAGGTCATCTCTCTTGTATCGATGATGCGCACGGCCTTGCCCTCGGAGCGCTGAATGGAGCGCGGCGCCACAAGACGCACCTTGGCGGAGACGCCCAGAAATTCCTTGATCGCCTTCTGGATGTTCCGTTCGCGCGCCTGGAATTTGCGCACCTCGTCGGCATCGTCAAGCGTGCCTTCCGCAAATTCCACCTGTACCTCAAGCGCATCCAGATTGCCTTCCCGACTGACGACAAGTTGGTAATGCGGAGTGATTCCTTCACATTCCATAAGCAGAGATTCAATCTGCTGCGGAAAGACGTTGACCCCGCGGATGATCAGCATGTCATCGCTGCGGCCCATGATGCGCGTGATACGCGCAAAAACGCGCCCGCAAGGGCAGGGCGTATAGTCAAGGCTGGTCAGATCCCGCGTACGGTAGCGCAAGAGCGGCATAGCCTCCTTGGTAAGCGTGGTGATGACCAGCTCGCCCACGGAACCCGGCGGCAGGGGTTCGCAGCTCACCGGATCGATGATTTCCGGCAGGAAGAAATCTTCCTGAATATGCATGCCCTGCTTGGCTTTCAGGCATTCCATGGCCACGCCCGGCCCGGTGATTTCGGAAAGTCCGTAAATATTCAGGGCATCAAGGCCCATCTTGTTTTCCATGTCGGCACGCATGGATTCCGACCAGGGCTCCGCACCGAACACGCCTACGCGCAGAGGCAGTTTTTTCATGTCAATGCCGAGTTCCATGCCGGTATCGTGCAAATGCAAGGCGTAGGAAGGCGTGCAGCACAGCACGGTCGCCCTGAAGTCGCGCATCAGATGTACCTGGCGTTTGGTAGCGCCGCCGGACGCGGGAATGACGGTGCATCCCAGCAGTTCGGCGCCGTAATGCGCTCCCAATCCGCCGGTGAACAGGCCGTAGCCATAGCCGACATGCACAAGGTCGTGCCGCGTTACGCCGGCACTGCACAGGCTGCGGGCCATGACCTCCGACCAGATGTCCAGGTCGTACCTGGTATAGCCCGCGACGATCGACTTGCCCGTGGTGCCGCTGGATGCGTGTATGCGCACGACGTTTTCCATGGGCACCGCAAAAAGATCATAGGGATAATGATCGCGCAGGTCCTGCTTTTCCGTGAAGGGAAGCCGGCGCAAAACGTCCAGGCTTGTGACGTCCGCCGGGGTGATGCCGCACTGTTCAAGACGATTGCGGTAAAAAGGCACATTGGCATAGACGCGGCCGCACACGTCGCGCAAACGGCGCAACTGCACCTGCTCCAGAGCCTCACGGGGCAAGGTCTCTTTCTCCATAGTATAATACATGAGGTGACTCCTGATATGCTCTGCTCAGGGGGAAAGCGCTACGTCAAGCAGGAAGGGACAAGCATTGCCGCATTTTCTGTTTTCGGTCAAGTCAATGGTTTGCGATTATTGCGGCTTTGTAGTACAGCACGTCCATGAAAAAACACAGTACCCTGTCAACGGCGAACAAGCTGGAAGCGCTCGCCGCCTGGCTGCACGAACACAAGGCGCTGCAGCTTGTGAGCCTGCATGTGGCTGGTCAAAGCGCTTGGACGGAGGCCCTCGTCATTGTCAGCGCACGTTCAATCCGCCATGCCCAGAGCCTGGCCGACGGCATTCTGGCCTGGTGCCGGGAGCATAAGGTGGAATTCCTGAGTATGGAAGGCTATCGGGCCGGGCAGTGGATACTCGTGGATTTGAATGATGTGGTTGTCAATATCTTCCAGGCGCCAACCCGTGAACTCTACCGACTCGAATCCCTCTGGGTGCCGCGCCCGGCGACCGTTTCTCCGCAGGAGCTGCCCACATGACGATCACACCTACGTTGCTGCTTATCCTGGACGGTTTCGGCCTGGCGCCGGCAGGCCCCGGCAATGCCGCGTTTTTGGCGAAAACCCCGCACCTTGACCGGCTGAACGACGTATGCGCGCATACCCGCCTTGCCGCCTCCGGGCGCGATGTGGGCTTGCCCGCGGGCTATATCGGCAACTCCGAAGTCGGTCATCTGAACATCGGCGCCGGCCGTTTGGTATACCAGGATATGACCCGCATTGATGTGGCCGTGGAAACAGGCGAGCTTGAAAAAAATCCTGTCTTTTTACAATTGCTTGATGAAATAAAAGGCCAAAACGGCAGGCTCCACCTGATGGGACTGTTGTCGGACGGCGGCGTGCATAGCCACATCGGCCATGTAAAAGCCCTGGCGCGTATCGCCCATGCGCACGGCGTCGAAACACTCGTCCATGCCTTCACTGACGGCCGCGATGTGCCGCCCGGCAGCGGCGGAGACTATTTGGCCGCTTTGCACGAGAGTCTGAAAGAACTTGGCGCCTGCCGCATTGCTTCGGTCTGCGGACGTTTTTACGCCATGGATCGTGATCAGCGCTGGGAACGCGTGCATGAAGCCTTTGAGATGCTTGTCCACGGCAAAGGCAAAGTAGCGGACGATGCCGTCAGCGGCTTTCAGGCCGCATACGCCGCCGGAGAATCGGACGAATTCGTCAAACCCTGCCTGATACGCGAAGTTTCAGGCGCGCCCAATACCGTGCGCGATCACGACGGCATTTTTTTCTTCAATTTCCGGGCGGATCGCATGCGTGAACTCGTACGCGCTTTTCTGCCGGATTTTGCGGAATTCGATCGCGGCGTTCCGCCCAAACTTGCCGCCATGGCATCCATGACCGCCTACGATGCCAGCTTCTCCCTGCCCGTGGCCTTTTCCAAGGAGGCTCTGCACAGCGGGCTTGGCGAGGTGGTGGCGCACATGGGCAAACGGCAGCTTCGGCTCGCGGAGACGGAAAAATACGCCCACGTTACGTATTTTTTCAACGGCGGGGCGGAAGAACCTCTGCCCGGCGAGGATCGCATCCTCGTGCCTTCCCCCCGCGACGTGGAAACCTACGATCTCAAGCCCTCCATGAGCGCGGAAGAGGTGACCGCACGTTTTCTCGAAGCCTGGAAGAGCGGCGTGTACAGTCTGGTGGTCTGCAATCTCGCCAACCCCGACATGGTGGGGCATACGGGCGTTCTGCCGGCGGCCGTCACAGCCTGCGAAACCGTGGATGCCTGCGTAGGCCGCATGCTGGAAGCTGTCGCCGCCAGCGGCGGACGCGCCTGCGTCACGGCGGATCACGGCAACGTGGAGTGCATGCTTGATGAGCATAACGCCCCCCACACCGCGCACACCATGAACCAGGTGCCTTTTATCCTTGTGGAGCCGGACGGCTCGGCGCCGCAGCTCCATGAAGGACGCCTTGCGGATATAGCTCCCACCATTCTTGCCCTCTGGAACGTGCCGCAGCCGCCGGCAATGACGGGCCGGTCCCTGACGCGGGAGCATGCATGAGTCCCGCGCGCCCGCAAAAGCCCATTGGCCCCTCCGGCATGGAGCTGGTATTTTTCTACCCCTGCCCCCATTGCGGGCGTCAGGTTTCCCTGCTTGCTCCCACGCGGGCCGCCATGGCCCGTTGCGACTCCTGTTCCAAACACTTTCCCATCATGCCGGTGGATGAACGCGGCATCCGTTTTGTGCGCCTCATGCTTGCCGAGGGGCGGGCGGCCCTGGACCCGGATTTTATATAGAGCTGCCCTGCCCGCCAGTAAGGGGGGCATATCATTTGCTATCGACAGTCAGCGGAATTCATGTTGATAGAGTGTGAGTTTCGGTTTATGCTGCGTGTTCTTAAACTGTATCAAACACGTTAAAACCATCAGTGTGGAGAAATTATGCAAACCAGGTATATTTTCCTTGCATGCCTTCTAGCTGCATGCATGATTTCGCCGCAGTCCGCCCCGGCGGCAGAGGCGGAAAAAAACCTCCAGAAGCAAAGCACCCGCTCCAGGATGATCTTCGGCGCACCGGTCAATGTGAACATATCCGGAGCCGGCAGCATGGCCGAAGGCGTGCTCATGACCGGGATCAACACCTCATTCGCCGACAGGGTCACCCCCTTTGGCAACGCCTCCAGAAACTCCGACGTTTTCAGCCAGACGTGGCTCCTGAAAGTGCGCTACGGCATTACCGAATACCTGGAAGTATGGACTACTACCCCCTACTTGAACAACCGGCGAACCAATCCCGAGCCCAACCCGCAATACATATACGGCATAGGCGATACTGTCCTGAACCTTACCTTCTGCCCCTGGCATGAGCGCCGGGGCGACTCCTTCACCGCTTCCTCCAGCGTCGGTCTATGGCTGCCCATGGCAGCCTGGGGCGCTGATCACCCCGCCGGTTTGGGCGTGATGGGCTTTCGCGGCCAGGCCGCTGTGGGCAAATTCCTCACCAAGGACATAAAGATTGATACTGAAGGCGTGTGGAACGCTCGTTTTGCTCGCGGCAATCAAGATGTGCGCCTTGGCGACCAGTTTCAATGGAACAGCCAGATTCGTTATCTGTTTGACTATTTCGACGTAGGCGTTGAAAGCAGCATGGTCTGGCAGCTTTCCTCCGACAAGGTATTCAGCGGCAGGGGCACCAGGGATCTGCGCAACGGCTATACCGAATGGTTTGTGGGTCCCTCCGTCAACATCGCCATAGACCCGCTGGGCATGTGGGCGGGTATAGGAGCCTTTTTCCCTGTGATGCGATACACCGATAGCCCTACCAAGGTAGAAAATGTTCGCGTTGAATTCAAGATTGCCAAACTTTGGTAAATGCAAACCTCCCCGTTACGGCATTCACTGAGACTCTCACACTGTCCCGTGGCCATGAACGCGCACACACACACTCTCGACCTCAGTGGCCTTGCCTGCCCGCAGCCTGTTCTGAAATGCCGCGCATTTCTGGAACAGGCAGGGATCCATGCCTTTACCGCCTATGTCGACAATGAAGCCGCCAGCCTCAATGTGCGGAATTTTCTGGAACAACGCGGGTTTGTTGCGTCGGTGGAAAAAGAAGGGAGCCT
>JAIRVN010000229.1 GCA_031253875.1 Deltaproteobacteria bacterium
CCGATGGACTTGCCAATCCAGTTGTGCTGCATGGAGATGACACGTTCCGGCCAGCCCTTTTCCAGCTTCGTCAAATCGGCCAGAAGCTCTTCGGCGTAGGCCGTGATGCGCAGGAACCATTGCGCCAGATCCTTGTGCGCCACGGCGCTGTCGCAACGCCAGCACAGCCCGTCGATCACCTGCTCGTTGGCGAGTACGGTATGACAGGAAGGACACCAGTTCTGCGGCGCCATTTTGCGGTAGATCAGGCCCTTTTCATAAAATTTCAGGAAGAACAGCTGTTCCCAGCGATAATATTCCGGATGGCAGGTCGCAAGCTCGCAATCCCAGTCATAGGAATAGCCGAGGCTTTTCAACTGGCTGCGCATGGCATTGATATTCCCATAAGTCCAACGGGCCGGATGCACCCTGTTCTTGATGGCGGCGTTTTCCGCAGGCAGGCCGAAGGCGTCCCAGCCCATGGGGTGCAGCACATTATACCCGCGCATGCGCAGAAAACGGGCCAACACATCGCCGATCGAATAATTGCGCACGTGCCCCATATGGATATTCCCCGAAGGATAGGGGAACATTTCCAGCAGGTAATAGTTAGGTTTGGCGTCTTGCGGTTCGGCGGCAAAGCTGTGTGCCTGCTCCCAGCGTTCCTGCCACTTTTTTTCTATATGTTCAAAATGATACCGTTCAGTCTGCATGGCAAGTCTGTTGTGTAGCCGAGCTCGCCCCGGCGGCTTGCGCATCCTGATCCAGGGCTTTGGCCGCTGCATCGAGAATGCCGTTGATAAAGGAACGCGCGCTTGCCTCGCCGAACTGCCCGCAGAGTTCCAGCGCTTCGTTGATCGTCACTCGTGAGGGGATGTCCGTCCGGTACTGCAGTTCGTATACGGCAAGGCGCAACAGCGTCAGCTCAATCCGGCCCATCCTGTCCAGGCGCCAGTTGCGTGCGAAACGGGCAATAACGGCATCAAGACCTTGCGCATTCTGCCACACGCCCAAAGCCAGTTCCCAGGCGAAGCCGGAAGGCACGGCCGCCTTATCCGCCGTGGCGGCGCTTTGTTCAAAACGCTTCTGCAGTTCCTGCTCGGAAGATACAGGAGTAAAATCAAGTGAGTACAGAAACTGAAACGCCAGTGCCCGTTCACCCCGTCGTGATGCGCCGGTTTTTTTCGGCATCTAGCTCATCTGCTCCAGTACGCGCACGGTTTCCAGCATGGCCGCGGCCGCTTCCGCGCCCTTGTTGCCCGCTTTGCTGCCCGCGCGCTCTATGGCTTGTTCCAGCGTGTCGGTGGTCAGCAGACCGAAACCGATGGGTATGCCGCTTTCCAGACAGACCTGAGCGATGCCCTTGATTGCTTCGTTCGCGACAAAATCAAAGTGCGGGGTGGAACCACGGATCACCGCTCCTACGGCCACAATGCCATCGCATTTCTTGCGCGCGGCCAGACGTTTGCATACCAGCGGCATTTCGAATGCCCCCGGCACCCGCACCAGATCAATGGCTTTCTCGTCACAGCCATGCCGCACAAGATAATCCACCGCGCCGCCGATCAGACGATCCACGATGAAATCGTTGAAACGCGCGGCGACTATGGTAATGCGCAGGCCCTTGGCGTCAAGCTTTCCTTCAATGCATTTCATGACTTCTCCATGTATGTGGCGCGTTATGCCAGGAGGCTTATCCCCTGACGGAGGAACACGACAAGGTGAGCAAGTGCCCGAGTTTTTCTTTTTTTGCCCTGAGGTAGACGGCGCTTTGCGGAGAGCTTTCCAATTCGATGGGCACACGCTCCACGATTTCGATGCCATAGCCTTCAAGTCCGATGATTTTGCGCGGGTTGTTGGTCAGCATGCGCATTCTGCGTACGCCCAAATCCACCAGTATCTGCGCGCCGACGCCGTAATCGCGCAAGTCAGGGGCGAAGCCGAGCTGCCGATTGGCTTCCACGGTGTCATATCCCTGATCCTGCAAAACATACGCCTTGATCTTGTTGGCAAGCCCTATGCCCCGTCCTTCCTGGCGCATATAGAGCAGTACCCCGCGGCCTTCCTTTTCAATCTGCGCCAGGGCAGCGGCAAGCTGGCCGCCGCAATCGCAACGCAGGGAACCCAGCACGTCCCCGGTCAGACATTGACTGTGCACCCGCACCAGCACAGGATCTTCACAGCCCGCAATATCGCCTTTGACCAGGGCCAGGTGGGTGCTGGGGTCATTTTCGCTTTCGTAGGCCATGACCGTAAAATTGCCGTAGCGCGTGGGCATGGCGGCTTCCGCCATCCTGCGCACGGAAAGTTGTCCGGCCTGCATGCGAAAGCGGATAAGATCCTTGACTGCCGCCATTTTCAGCCCGTGTTCCGCGGCAAATGCAACCAGCTCCGGCATGCGCGCCATTTCGCCGTCATCACGCATGATCTCGCAGATAACTCCGGCGGGCTTGAGCCCGGCAAGGCGCGCCAGATCTACGCTGCCTTCGGTCTGGCCGGCGCGGGTCAGCACTCCGCCGCTTTGCGCGCGCAGGGGGAAGATGTGCCCCGGCGTGACAAGATCATCGGGCCGCGCGCCGTCTCGTACCGCCGTGAGGATGGTGGTGGCGCGATCCGCAGCGGAAATGCCGGTGGTCACGCCTTCGCGCGCTTCAATGGAAACGGTGAAATTCGTGCCGAACTTCGAGCCGTTGCGCTTGGCCATGAGCGGCAACTGCAGCCTGTCCACCATGTCCGGGGCCATGGCCAGGCAGATGAGTCCCCGGCCGTATTTCGCCATGAAGTTGATGCCGGCCGGCGTGACGTGTTCCGCGGCTATGGTCAGATCACCTTCGTTCTCCCGGTCTTCGTCGTCCACCAGAATGATCATCTTGCCCTGACGGATTTCTTCAATGGCTTCCGCAATGCTGCACAAAACCGACATCTTGTTTCCTTGTCAGACTGTAAAATTATACGAAACCGTGTTCCCGCAAAAATTTCTCGTCCAGACGCGCGCCCTCCCGCCGGGGGGCGAGCATGCGGCGCACGTATTTGCCGATCATGTCGGCCTCCATATTGACCAGCGTGCCGGGCACCCAGGACGTAATCGTGGTGGAGCGCCGGGTCTCCGGGATCACGTTCACTTCCAAAAAATCGTCCCCGCACGCGTTTACCGTAAGACTTATGCCGTCAAGCGCCACAGAACCCTTGGGAATAACCAGTTCTCCGTATTCCGCCGGAAAAGCCAATCGAATGCGCACAGACTGGCCCGCCTCCTGTACGCTGCGCACCGTGGCCAGGCAATCCACATGTCCGTTCACCAAATGGCCGCCCAAGCGTTGTCCGATCGCCAGGGCGCGTTCCAGATTCACCAGCGCATCCGGACGCAGAAAAGACAAGTTCGTCCGGCCGAGCGTCTCCGCCGAAGCATAGGCCGTAAAACACTCGTCCGTGCCGCGTTCCACCGTCAGGCACGCTCCGTTCACGGCGATGGACTCGCCGACCGCGATGTCCTCAAGAGCAAACAGGGCGCGGATGGAGAGGACGCGTTCCCGTCCGCTCTGCCGCAACGCCGTCAGACGGCCCTGTCCCTGAATGATGCCGGTGAACATTGCGTATCCTGTGTCCAGTCCATAAAGAACCGACGTCAGCCCGTACAAGCACCCTGCCGGCCGCTCAACGCGGCCGCAGCACAATATGCGCGTCTTCGCCGCACATGCTCAAGGAACATATGCGCAAATCCAAACTTTCATCCATGCGCAAAGGCACGCGCCCGTCAAAGAGCGGCAACGCGGCATTATCACCCAGAATGCGCGCCGCCATATGCAGGCGCACTTCATCCGCCAGCCCCTGTTCAAGCAGGGAAAGCGCAAGTCTGCCGCCTCCCTCGCAGAGCACATAGAAGCAGGCGTAATCATGCAATAATAGGCGCAGCCCCGCATGGAGGTCAAGCCCCTTGTGCGTCTGCGCCGCATCAAGGCCATGGACGCGCGTGCCGATATCCCGCAAAGCTTCAGCGTCCGGCGAGGCGGCAAGCTCGCGGGAGCAGAGGAAAACGCATTGATCAGGCCGCTCGCGCAGCAGATGGAGCTTGTCCGCCGGTTTGGGCAGGCGCGAGGTGAGGATGCAGGCCAGCGGCTGGCGCGTGCCCGCCGGGAACGGCCGGGCCGTCAGCAACGGATTATCGGCGTACAAGGTATTGCCGCCGATGAGTACGGCGCCGCCGCAGCCGCCGATATGGGCGCGCAGTTCATGTACCGAGGCGCGGGAAGCATCGCCGCTGATCCATTGCGCATGTCCGTTTCTGGTAGCGATGCGTCCGTCCAGGGTGGAAGCCAGTTTGAGGATGAGATAGGGACGCTGCTCCTGCCGCCAGACGAGAAAATCCGCCGTCACGTCGCGGCAGGCCTGTTCACGGATGCCTGTATGCACCTCAACGCCTTGCGCCCGCAGCCATTCTGCCCCGCCCCCGGCTTGGGGATTGGGATCCAGCAGTCCGACGACAACGCGCCGTATGCCCGCCTGCACAATAGCCTGCGTACATGGCGGGGTTTTGCCGTAATGGCGGCAAGGCTCCAGCGTAACGCAGAGCGTGCAATCCGCGGGATCAACACCCTGCTCTGCCGCATTGCGCAGGCACTGCGCTTCGGCATGGGGCTGTCCGTAGGCGCTGTGAAAGCCCTGAGCCGCAATATGCCCGTCGCGCACCAGAACCGCGCCGACGACGGGATTGGGACAGGCGTGCCAGCGTCCCTGTTCGGCAAGGGCAATAGCGGCATCCATGAAGGGTTCGAAAAACGAGGCGTCTTGCAGCCCTGTGTGCGGGCTCACCGAGGACTCCGGACAAGGCTGAGTTTTTCCGTGTGGATGCCGGCCTCGTGCAGCAACTGGGCGGCGAGGGGATCAGGATAGTCCTCCGCGTAGTAGATGGCGCTGATCGAGCAGTTGATGAGCATTTTTGTGCACATCACACAAGGATGCGTTGTGCAGTATAGTATGGCGTTCAGAATCTGCGCATTGTGCACGGCGGCCTGGATGATGACGTTCTGCTCCGCGTGCAGGCCCCGGCACATTTCATGCCG
>JAIRVN010000253.1 GCA_031253875.1 Deltaproteobacteria bacterium
CCTTTCAGGTCAACGCCAAAGAGCAGACCCTGCGGATACAGGACATCATCGTCACCTATCTCAGCAGCGGCGAGAGCATTGTCAAAACTCTGGCCAAAAGGCCGGAGTTGCTCGCCGCCAAAGGCAAGCTGGAATCATTCAAGGACACCAAGGAAGCCGTCACCCTGAAACCCGAGACCTTCACCCCGGCGGTGCGGGAGGTGTTCGATCTGCTTTCCATGACAAAGCATCTTGCCCCCAACGTGGAGCTTGTGCTCTTCGGCCAGGAAGACTCCGGATACATCAAGGGCCCCTCCCCGGTCATGGCGGCCGGATACAACCCCATGACCCGCGGTTGGTACCAGTTGAGCAGAGACGGTTCCAGGGACTTCGCCATCACCGACCCCTACGTCTCGACCACGAATACTATCGTGGTCACGGTATCGGCCCCGGTGAAAGATCAGGGCAGGGTGTTCGGCGTGACGGGGGTGGACTTTGTCGCGCAGCCTCTGGTTGACACGCTGAAAAATACCGTGATCGGCAAACAGGGCTATTTCATCCTGCTGGACAGAAACGGCATGGTCGTTGTGGATCCCAAGGTGCCTTTCGACAAGATCGCGGAACAGTACAGGGTGTTGAAAAAGCCTCTGGACGAGCCTGTGTACGCGGCCGTCAAGGCCTGTCCCGGCGGCATGCTGGAGGTGACGCGCGGCGGTGTGGTCTATGAGGCCTATGTGGCCAATTTCAACTATGTGGGCTGGAAAGGCGCCGTACTGCTGCCTCGGGACGAAATACAGGCAGGGGCGCGGGACATCGTCAAAAACATTCTGCTTGTCAGCGTCATAGCCGCTTTTGTCATGATCTGCCTTGCGGGCGCGCAAACGGCCTTCATCACCAGGCCTCTTTACAGGCTTATGGACAGGCTGCACCGAGTGGCGGACAAGGATTTTGCCGCCTTTGACAACGTTCCCGCTGAAAACTTGCCTGAAATCCGCAATCTGGTCGCCAGCACGGTCGCCATGATCGAGCAAATACGCGGACTGATCAAATCGAGCGAACAGAAGGCCCAGGAGGCGCAGGAACAAAGCGACAAAGCCCGGCAGGCTCTGGCGTTGGCCGAAGAATCGCAGCAGGCGGCGGCGCGCGCGCTGAGCGAGGGACGGCTCGAAGCGGCCTCGCGCCTGGAATCCATTGTCTCCAGCACGCTTGATGCGACCAAGGCGCTCAGCCTTCAGATTGACCAGGTCAATGAGGGCACGGGCGAACAACTGCGTCGCACCGAACAGGCAGGCGGCAGTATTTCCGAGATGCTGACGACTCTCGGCGAAGTCGCCGCCAACGCCTCGGAGGCGGAAAAGCATGCGCAGGTGACCAAAAGCAGCGCCGAGCAGGGCAGCCAGGTTGTGTCCAAGGTGGGCGCGGTCATTGCCGAGGTTGACCAGCATACCGTGACCCTGACCGGCAGTCTGAATGAACTGGGCACAAAAGCTCAGGGCATCAGCCAGGTGATGGATGTGATTACGGATATTGCGGATCAGACCAACCTGCTGGCGCTCAACGCTGCCATTGAAGCGGCCCGGGCCGGCGAGGCGGGGCGCGGTTTTGCCGTTGTGGCCGACGAAGTGCGCAAGCTGGCAGAAAAAACCATGCAGGCCACCGGCGAGGTAGGCTCGGTCGTGCGGCAAATCCAGCAGGGCACTCAGGAAAGCATCGCCTTTGCCAAACAGTCGTCGGCAATCGTCACCCGCTGCACTACTCTGGCCGATGAAGCCGCAAGCTCGCTGCGCAACATTGTGCAGGTAGCGGACAAAACCGTGACCCAGGTCAATGTGATCTACCAGCATGCCCACGCCCAGGCCGAGGCAAGCGGTCAACTCGGCGAGACGACAGCCGCGGTTTCACGCATGGCGAGCGAAAACGCCGGTCTGATGGATGAGGCCGGACGGGCGGTGGACAGTATTGTAGCTCGTGTCGGCCAGATTGAGGAAGTGGTGCACTCGCTCAAGCAATAAACGGATTAGCGCAGCAGCAGGGATCCCAGGGGAATGGCATCCAGTTCCGCCTGGATTTTCGCGGAAAGCTTGCGCCATATCGCCCGATTCTCGCAAACATGCTGGTTCGGGCAGTCGTTGGCCTTGTCGCCGCAGCACACGGCGAATTGCACGCCGTCTTCAAACAGGTCGATCAGGCGCCCTAGGCTGATGTTCCCAAGCGGAACTTTCAGTCGGATGCCTCCGCCCGATCCCACGATCCCCGTACTTATGCCGTCGTGCCGCAAGCGCGCGCAAATATGCTCCACCGTGCGCGGACTGATGCCCGTTTTTTCCGACACATCGCCGATGGAAAGCGGCACCGAGGCGGCGGCGAGTTCGGACAGGATGCGCACGGCATAGCGGGTTTTGGCGGAAAACTTCATCGCGGTTCTCGTTTGCGAGGGCCGGCGCTACGGCTCAGCGGCGGTTTTTTCCCCACAGAGACAGATGCGGTCCGGCGTCCAGAATGATTTCCAGGGGCACATCCACCCGTTGCGCGCCAGCGACGAAAGGGGCCACCTGATAGGGCTGGAAATGGACACGCAGGCCGGCGGGAAACAGGCTGAAGCTGGAATAGTTGTCCAGTTCCGGAGCGGTGCCGCTTTTGAGCATGGCTTCATCCAGATCCTCGCCCAGCGTTGTTCTGAGAGTTTTCGCACAATAGTCGGCCAGGCGTTCCAGGGCGGTATCCGGGGCAACCACCAGATCTTCGAACAGCAGCCGCTGTCCGCTTTCCACATCGTAGGACAGGGTGATGATGTCGTTGTTGCCGTGGATGCCGCCCGTATAGGTCCATATTTCGTACGTCACGGTGAGACTGCGCGGCGAGGCGTAGCTGACGGTGTAGCTGGCCCTGAGTTCGTTGCGCGCCTGGCGCGGGTTTGCATAATCGTGGCTCAGCCCTTTGGTGAAGGTTTCCACCACGCGATGCGCCCAGAGCGCGATATCCTGATCGATGAGCACCTTGCCAAAAACAGGATAGTGCACATCTATGTCGTTACTATCGTTTGGCTTGACGATGGACGCGTCCTTGAACCGCTGCTCGTCGGGCGGACTATCCTGGAATCCCGCCAGCGGCGCGAGCAGTTCCGGCTTGGCGCGTTCGACGGAGGGGTGTTGCGGGCCGTCAAGACGGAGCGCGTCCGGCGCCGCCGTGGCGGAACAGGGAACAAGAAGGCTTATGAACAGTGCAAGGACAAGGGCGATCATGTTTTCCCCGTGCGTACATCTGCGTTAGTCTATAGCACCAAGTTTTTCAGCCTG
>JAIRVN010000055.1 GCA_031253875.1 Deltaproteobacteria bacterium
GTGCCTGTCGGCGCTGATGTTCATTGCCAGGGAGCCGAAGACGCCCACATGGGGCGCCGGCAGGAGTTTGGCGAGATCCAGGGCTTTGGAGCAGCAAGCGATGAGTTCGCCGCGCTGGAAATGCAGGTAAGGGAAGGAAGTCAGGCCCACAGCGGCTTGGACGTCCAGTTCCCGTAGGGCGTCGTCGTACTGGCCGGCAAGCGTTTCGGCCGTGCGTGCGGAGTGGAAAAGAAGCAAGCTTTGCGCGCCGTAGCAGGCCGCAAAGTCCGGGCGCGTGTGGACGCGGCAGACGGCGGCGATACGGAGCACGGATTCCTGCGCCTGAAGCTGGTGTTCTCCGCCGGGAGCGATGTGCAGCAGGGCGACACAGAAACCGCTCTCGTCCGTGGCGGCGAGGCGCGCTTGAAAATACCGGGATGAGATCAAACCGTTCTCGTCAGGTTTTTCCTCTTCGGCGGACCAGGCGGAGGCGGGCATATCCCCCATCCAGCCGGCAAGCGTCCTTGGCGCTTCCGTGATCAGGCGCAACCTGTCGCCGGGTTCGGGCATGTTGGCCGGATCCTCGAGTTGGGTGAGTTCCGCGAGAGCGGCATCGTAGTCCAGGTCAAGCAGCATGAGTTCGCCCTTGCATCGTGGATTCGGGCTGTCCGACGTGGCGGGGGGCCAGATGGAAAAGCGCAGTCCCGGCTGGGCGCCCGCGTCGAAGCCCAGGCCCACCACCATGCGGGAAAGCGGGAGCAGTTCGCGGATAACGCCGCCTTCATGCACTATATAGGCATAGGGCATCAGCGCGTCCTGTTCCGGCGCGCTGCGGGCGCGTTCCTCGGCGACACGGGCTGCAAGGCGTGCTTTGGCGAGCAGCAGGGCGACCTGTTCCTCATAGGGCTGCAAGAAATATTCTCCTTCAATATCTTGCGGGTACACGGCATAGCCCATGCTCAAACGGGGACGGATCCGCTGCTGCGTCAGGGGATTGGTGCAGACAAAGCCGCGCAGGCTGTGCAACAGGGCGGCGCTGACGCGTTCGCAGGCAGTGCGGACAGCGGCTTCGCGCAGCAGCAGCGCACATTCGTCTTCCGCGCAACGCGCCGCCAGTGCGCCTTGCGGGCAATGGGTCAGCAAGGCGGCTGCAAGTTCCTTGCGTACACCGTCGGCAAAGGCGTACCCGTGCCGGGCGGCCAGTTCTGTCATCTCGGAGCAGCGCAGGACAAGGAGTCCCATGCTGCCCTGTTGGGGAGGCAGCGAGGGTTCGCGGCCCGCAAAACTTTCAGCGTGCTGTCTGCCTTGTTCCAGTTCGCTGACGGCACGGACGAGCAAGGCTTCGCGTGTGGCCAGTTCTGTCAGGCTGTCGCGGCAGGCGCGTTTGTGCAGGCGCAGATTCTCAAGACAGAGGTCCACGATGCCGGGCAGTGAAGGCAGCAGGGCGCGCAGACCCTTGGCGGCAACGCCGCCGGCCATGAGGACGCCGAGTGTCTGGCCGTCAATGGCAAGAGGAATGAGGAGTTTGCGTTCGCGCGGCAGCCACTGGGGCTCCCGGGGGATGTTTTCGCGGGGAAAATACAGCCCGTGGGACGTGAAAGAAAAAAAACGCGCGAGTGCTGCGCACAGGAGCGGTTCCAGTTCGATAAGGTCGTGTCGGCGCAGCCCCGCCTTGCTGCTGGCGGAATATTCCATGCGGGGGCTATAGCATTGGAAAGGGGTACTTGAAAAGAGGCTGCAACGATGCTCGGTGTTTCTTTTTGCGCCTGCGGGACTATGCTTCGGCGATACCGGCGTCTTTTTTGTCGAAAGCTTGTTCTTGAACAAGGCCTTTGTTTCGCGTTATAGAACAAAGCGACTTCGACGCGGAACGGTTGCCGCCGGGAAAACTGCTGCTTGAGCAGCTTTGACAGGATAGAAACATGCCCATCAAAACGTTTGTTCTTGGTCCCCTGGAAACAAACTGCTATGTTTTGCACGACAAAGCCTACGCCCTGGCCGTGGATCCGGGGGGCGACCCGGCGGAAGCGCTTGCCTTTCTCAAGGCCGAGCAGTTGACTCTGCTTGCGATTCTGAACACGCATCTGCATTTTGACCACATTCTGGGGAATGCGGCACTGCACGCGGCAACGGGCGCGCCTATCCGAACGCCTGCGGGAGACGCGTATCTGATGGAGTCCGAACTGGGCTCGGGCGGCATGTGGGGTTTCCCGAAGGTGCCCGCGTTTGCGGGCACGCCTTTGCCGGAGGGCGAACACAGCTTTGGTCCCTTTTGCTGCCGGGTGCTGCATACGCCCGGCCACAGTCCGGGGAGCCTGTGCTTTGCCGTGCCGTCGGAGCAGGCGGTCTTTGTGGGGGATCTGATTTTTTACCGCGGGGTGGGCCGTACGGACTTCCCGGGAGGCGACGCGGGCGCGCTTTTGCGGTCCATTCAGATGAAGATTTTCACTTTGCCCGGCGACACGCGTCTGTATCCGGGACACGGCCTGCGCACCAGCGTGGCGGACGAGCAACGTAACAACCCCTATTGCGGGGCTTTCGGGAGCGAACGATGAGAACTTCCACCATACGCGTGTTCGCGTGCAGTCCCCGTTCCAGCGGCAATACGGATTTGATGGTGCATAATTTCGTGCAGGGCGTGCGCGCGTCCGGAGGCGCCGCCGAAGTGACCTATCTGCGCGACTATACGGTGCTGCCGTGCGCGGTATGCCACTACTGCGCGGAAGATGCAAACAACAACTGCCTGCTCGCCAAGCGCGATGATGCGGATATTCTGTTCCGCCAGATTGAGGAAACGCCGCTGATGTGCCTGATTGCTCCCATCTTTTTCTACCATTTGCCCGCGCAGCTTAAGTGCCTGATTGACCGCGCCCAGCGCTACTGGGTGCGGCGCCAGCGCCAGATGAAAGGCGCGCCGCACTGGCAGGCGCCGCCAAGCCGTCCTGCCCTCGTCGGCCTTGTGGCTGCCCGCACGCGTGGAGAAAAGCTGTTTGAAGGCAGTATGCTGACCTTGAAGTATTTTTTTGATCTCTTCGATATCCGGGTGATCGACGGCTGCCAGCTTATGGGCTACGAAGGGCCGGACGAACTGGCGAACGACGGAGTGGCCTGCATGCGCCTGTACGAAATGGGCGTGAAGGCGGCCGCCCTGGTGACCGAGTATGCCGGACAGCGCTGATGGGCTTGTCCTGGCGCGCGGGATTTAAGAGCTTTTGGGCGCGTCTCCGGCGCGGGCTCCTGCTTGAAGAGCGGCGTTGCGCCGTTTGTCAGGCGCCTTTTGGACTGTCTGCCGCAGCCAGCGGGACGGCGTTGTTGTGTCCCGCCTGTCATGGAACGCTGCCTCGTCGTGTGGCAGGCTATTGCACCACATGCGGAGAACCGGCGGCCCTGCCTCTTGCCCTGCCTGTTCCCTGTGCGACCTGCCTCAATGATGCGCCTCCCTGGGAAACGTTTTGTTTTTACGGTATTTACGAAGGCTTGCTGCGCCAGCTCATCCTGCGGACGAAGTTTCTGCCGGATCTCTTCGTGGCGCGGGCGCTCGGGGAACTTTTACTCCCCGTGTGCCGCGAACTGCCCGCTTGCGATGCGCTTGTGCCCAT
>JAIRVN010000101.1 GCA_031253875.1 Deltaproteobacteria bacterium
CCCGCCCCGGCCTGCCAGTGCACGCGTCCTCCACGCACCCAGAGGCTGCGGATGGTGATGCCGAAATCCAGGTGCACGGCATCCTTGTCCAGGCCGATCCAGCCTATGGCGCCCGCATAGGGACCGCGCGGGCCGCCTTCCTGTTCCGCAATGATTTCCATGGCCCGCACTTTGGGCGCGCCGCTGACCGTGCCCGCCGGAAAGGTCGCCGCAAGCACGTCCAGCGCATCCAGGCCGGGAGCGAGCTGCGCGTTGATGCGCGAAGTCAGGTGCATGACATGGGAAAAGCGCTCCACCTCCATGAAACGTTCAAGCTGCACGCTGCCGGCCTGGGCGATGCGGCCGAGATCGTTGCGCCCGAGATCCACCAGCATGACGTGTTCGGCTTTTTCCTTGGGATCCTGCTGGAGTTCGTCGCCGAACCTGATGTCTTCGGCAGGCTCGCGGCTGCGCGGTTTGGTGCCGGCGATGGGGCACAGGCGCAGACGGTCGCCCGTGCAGGTGATGAGCACTTCCGGCGAAGCCCCCAGCACGACCCCGGCCCGCGCATCCGGCAGACGCATGTAAAACATGTAGGGAGAAGGATTCACCCGGCGCAGACGCCGGTACAGGCTGAAGGGGCTTTCCGTCAGGGGCGCGCTGAAGGGAACGGAGAGCACGACCTGAATGACTTCTCCCCGGCGGATGAGATCCTTGACCCTGACCACGGCCTCCGTATAGCCCGCGCGTTGCGCCAGCGGAGACAGGCCGCCGGAGGAACTCTCCGCGGGACGCGCGGCCGGCAGGGCCTGCGCCTTGCGGCCGTCCAGGAGTAGGTCTATGCGGGTGATGCGGTTGTAGCCGTGGTCAAAGACAATCAGGGAGCCGGGCAGGGCGAGGAAAGCCTCCGCTTTGTCCGGGGGGAGAAAGGGGGCGGTTTTGGGCTCGAAGAGTCCCGTGATGCCGTAGCCGAGCATGCCGTACAGCGCCCGGGTGATGGGCGGCTGATCCGTCGCGCCTTCGATGTGCAATGCGGCCAGCAGCCCGCGCAGTCCCTGGAGAAAGGGCCTGCCCGTAAAGTCGCGCAAGGGGGCGAGGCGTTCATCCGCCGTCTGCACCTCCAGCAGGCCTTCACGGCAGGAGGCGGAAAGCAGAAAGTCGGCGCCGATGATGCTGTAGCGGCCCCAGCGGCCGTCCACTTCCGCGCTCTCCAGAAGGATGCCGGGAAGTTCTCCGGCCAGCCGGAGAAACAGGCCCACCGGGGTTTCAAGGTCGCTGTCGAGCACAGCGGCGCTCTGTGTGAAAATCATCTGCATACGGGCTCCTCTTCCGGCGCTTCCGGCCTGCGGCCCGCATGCGAAAAAAAAGGCCGCAAACTCGGTTGCGGCCCCTGATTACATGGTGTGCAAAAGTTCAGGCATACATCATGGCCGCACGCAAAGAATCGCGCCACCACCACTGGACAGGGCAAAAGCCGCCGATAACGGCTTCCGGGATGGAATGGTGCGTGTGTGCGCGCATGGAGAGTGCCTCTTGTCGTTCTTTTTTAAGACGAGAGGAAAGATACGTCAGGGCGTTTTTCCGGTCAAGCGAAAAATGATCGAGGTACATGACGGGATCTGTGCCGCATGTGTTGCGTAAAGATCCGTCATTCCCGCGCAGGCGGGAATCCAGGGCCTTTGCGGGAATCCGCCGTAAGCAACCTGGACCCCCGCCTCCGCGGGGGTGACGTTTCGGAACACGCCCACATCGTTTGTGAGCAGTCGGGCAATTTGAGATTCCGTGTCACGCGACCCAAGAATTGTCGCGGCACATTCCATGCCGTCAATTCCATAGCTGTTGCCTGAGCGTCTCAATACCGGATTCAATCTGTTGCAGCATTTCCACGTCCCGAGCGTTGCCGAGCGCCGCGCCGCGCAGCATCCTGGCTGTCTGTTTCGCTTCCAGCTCCGCTATTTCAGCCTTGATGATTTCCCCCGGTGGCGGCCTTTGCAGTTCCTGCGCCTCCTCTTCCGCGATTTCCCGCCATGTGCCGGGCGGAAAGTTTCGCATGGCCGCGATTTCGGCGGCGGTGAATTTCGTTGTAGCGTCTTTCCATCCCTCGTGGCCGACGAGAGTCTTTTCCGTCTTGGGATCAACATAGGCGAAGGGCATGATCATTCTCCTCATACAACAATAAAGCCGACTTCATAGTCAGCGTATGCGGCCCCGTACACATTCCCGCATATTGCCGTAAACGCGGTTGTGGTTTTATTGATAACCCAGAACTCCCGCATAAAATTTTGAATCTACCCGACAACAGCATATCCGGTATCCGGCATGGGCGAAGACAAGACAATAGCATAGTTGCCAAGCGACAGTCTGGAACTTGACAGGATTCCCGCACTCTTTTTAATCGAACCGTCTGCATTGATAGTGGCCCACGCCTTCACGCGCTTCGACGCATCCCCCGCATACTGCCCCTGCAACGCCTGCAACACGCTGTTCAGCGTGGCGTACTGCGACAAGAGCGTGGAGATGTCCGTCGATAATACGGCGATATCCGTGGAGCGCACTTCCGGCGGCTGCCAGTCAAAAGCGCCCGTCACGCCCACGGTCAGCACCTTGCCCGCGTCGGCAGGGAGAGCTTTCGGAAGGAGCAGCGCCGCATCCGGCCTGTCTTCATCAGCAAAGGCGCATGCCTCGTCCCGGCAGGCGCACGCCTCGTCGCGGGCGGCCCGAGCTTCGTTGCGGGCGATGAAGATGCTTTGCACAAGGTCTTGCGGGCTTTGCGGATCACCGACAGGCACCTGCAGCGCACGCTCCAGGACGGACGCATTCTGCGCGGCCAGCGCCGTCACATAGTCCAGTCCCTTTTCGATCTCTTCCGCGTCCAGACGGCCCTGGTTGTCAAAATCCCGCGGCTGCGCAACGGGCAGAACAAGGCTGAGGGTCAGCGTATGGCCTGCCGGGACGGGCGCTGCCGTTATACAGTCGCCGCCGCCCGAGACTTCGGCCACGTTGTAGTCGATGCCGTACACGAGTTCGCGCGCGTCAAGGCCGGCGCCGCTGCCTGTCGAGATGACGGCCGTGACGTGCCTGCCGTCGCCGAATGCGGGAAAGCCCAGCGGAAACGCGGTCTGCGCGCCGTCGCCAAGGTATTTGCTGACGGGATTGAAGCGTTCTATGGTCATATCCCGCTCCTTCGCAGAGCGGTGTTCCATCCCGGATACGGCATGCCGAAACTCCTGGCCCCGGCGATGCCCG
>JAIRVN010000133.1 GCA_031253875.1 Deltaproteobacteria bacterium
CAGTTCGAGGTATAAAGGGAGTCCAGCCAAGCCTGTCAGGCCAGAGTTTTGCGTCTCTTCTTCGTACTTGAAAGGTAACGTGAACTGCGGCATACTTTTTCAACCTCGTTGGTGATAGAGTGTTCTTCGTAAAACAATTCTATCTGTTTGTTTTTACAAACACAACGAGGTTTTTTCTTTTTCAGCGTGGTGGAACAGGGTTTATGTTTATCAACGCAACAGCGCCTGTGCGTAGCGCTCCACAGGCGCAAAATTGTCGGTCAGGGCCGGACAGTCCTGCGTTACGGCCTGTGTCATGCGCGTTTGCAGCATGGCCTGGATGCGTTGCGACAAATGCGCGGCATCCCCGTCAAAAACAACGGCCAGATCCGGACGCTTCTCCGGCAGAGCCAGCAGCATGAGGTTCTGCACGCTGTCGGGATGTTGCGGATTGTTCACCGCAAAGACATGCAGTTCTGGAAAGGCCGTAGCCATCGCCGCGTGGATGGAACGGAACAGCAAGCCGTTTTCTCCGCTATAGGCGGAAATGATGTTCATAATCATCATGCCGCCGGGGGCCAAGGCCCGGCGAAGCGCCTGAGCGGCTTCCTTCGTGCCCATCTGGAAGGGCACGCTGTAATAGGAATTGAACACATCCACGAAAATGAGATCGTATTGCCGCGCATTCGTATTCAAAAAGCGGCGGGCGTCCTCATGGTATACGCGCATGCGGGGGTCGTCGGGCACGTGAAAATACTCGCGCGCAAGCTTGGTCATACCCGGATCAAGCTCCACCACGTCAAGTTGCAGGGCCGCGCCGTCAAGCCCCGCGCGTCCGGCCAGGAGCCATTTGGGCACGGAATAGCCTCCGCCGCCCAGCATGAGCACCCGCGTGGCCTCCGGATGCAGCGCGCTGCCCAGGGCATAATAGCGCGTGTACTCGGCATACAGATCAATCGGGTCGTCCAGGTACATTCCGGACTGGATTTTGCCGGGGTCTGTCTGAATAAGACGCACCCGGCGCCGGCCTTCGGCTAGACCCTCAAAAACCCGGATCGTGCTGTACGGCGTTTCCAGCGTGGGCAGCATACCCTGTGCGGCCTGCCAGGATGCATACGAGGCGCTGCCGAAAGCGGCGCCGATCCCGCCCAAAACTACGGCAATTCCCAGCGGATTGTTTCTGGCGCTGACCAGAAGTGAAAGCAGCCCGCACGCAGCGGCGGCGCCAAACAGGATATCCGTGCTGCTGAAATAGGAAATGAGCACAAAACCGCCCAAAAAAGTTCCCACAATGCTGCCCGCCGTGGAAAGCGCATACAGGCGCCCTACCGTGGCGCCCGAAGAAGCCAGATTTGCCAAACTCAGCCGGACGATGTACGGCGGCGCCATGCCGAAAAGCAGGGCGGGCAGGGCGAAGTGCAGCAGCGCGCCGAGTACGGCCCCCAGATACAGATTGGGGGAAGCCTGCATAACGTGTTCGCCCAGCAGGGGATGAATACACGCCGTCAACGCCACGCCAAGGCCGGCGCCCGCCAGTATGGCCGCCAGTATGCGCGGCGAGAGTTTCTTGTCCGCCAGACGACCGCCGAGCCAGGCCCCCAGCGCCAGAAAAGCCAGCACCACGCCGATAAGGCTTGTCCAGACAATGATCGACGTGCCCACATGCGGCGCCATCAGTCTTGCGCCCACCATTTCCAGCACCATGACCATGATGCCGGTCGTAAAAATGACAAATGCCGGCATCGGCTACCGCCTTTTCATAAAAAAGTCCCGCAGGAGCGCGGCGCATGCTTCGCCCGCCACGCCCCCCATGTGCCAGATCGCATGGTTATGGAAGGGCAGCGCGAAGGCTTCGAGGCAGGAGCTGACGGCCCCGGCCAGCGGATCCGCCGCGCCGTAGACGATGCCGTCTACACGGGCATGCACGAGCGCGCCTGCGCACATAAGACAGGGTTCCAGACTGGCGATCAGCACGGTTCCGCCGAGACGGTATGTGCCGAGCCGTCCGGCGGCCCGGCGAAGAGCCAGAATTTCAGCATGGGCCGTTGGATCATTCAGGGCAAGGCAGGCGTTATGCGCGCTGGCGAGGATGCTTCCATCGCGTCCGGCGAGCACGGCGCCCACAGGCACTTCTCCTTGGCTTTCTCCGGCACGGGCCTGCTCCAGGGCGAGCGCCATGAGTTCTTCCCAACTGCGCCCGGTCGGCGGGGAAGGCACAGGGCCTGCAAGCGGCATGGCGTGCGCGCCCGGCGGAACAATCACGGCACAACAGACCGGCTGATCTGGTCGATCACTTGTTCGGGCGTGTCGCACAGCACACAGCAGTCATGGATTTCCTGCTTGCTGATGTAGCCGTCGCCCGCCATGGAATCCTGCATCCAGGCCAGAAAGCCCTGCCAATACTTCGTGTTGTACAGAATGATGGGGAAGGGGCGGATGCGTTTTGTCTGCACGAGCACAAAGGCCTCGGAAAATTCATCCAGCGTGCCCATGCCGCCCGGCATGACCACATAGGCCTGGGCGTATTTGACGAACATGAGCTTGCGGACGAAGAAATAATGGAAGTCAAGCCGGGTTTTGACATAGGGATTGCAGCCCTGTTCAAAGGGCAAGTGAATACGCAGGCCGATGGATGCGCCGCCCGCTTCGGTGGCCCCCTTGTTGGCTGCTTCCATCAGGCCGGGCCCTCCGCCGGTGATAACTCCGTAGCCGTGTTCCACCAGCAGCCGACCGAGGATTTCGGTGTCCCGGTACAGGGGACTGTCGGGTTTGGCCCGCGCGGAACCGAAGATGGTGACGCAGTTGCGGAAAACGCTGAGGGTCTCGAAACCTTCAACCATTTCCGCCATAATTCTGAAGAGCCGCCAAGCTTCCCTGTTGGAAAGATCGTCTATGGAACTTTTGGTGACCGACATGTAAACCCCCTGGTAACGATGTATGCACGCAGCCTATGGCCTGGCGTTTTTTGCGTCAAGAGTTTGCGCGACCAAAGGCGGTGCTTGCGCATATGGCGGATTACAGCATAAGGTGGAAGCAGCACGTTGCATTCACGGGGGACGGCATGAAAATAAGCTTCTTCGGCGCGGCGCGTACGGTCACCGGTTCCTGTTACATGATTGAAGCCGCCGGAGCGCGTTTTGCCATAGACTGCGGCATGCATCAAGGCAACAAAGCCATTGAGGCGCGCAACTTCAATACCGGGATTTACGAACCCGGCAAGATTGATTTCATTCTTCTGACGCATGCGCATATCGATCATTCGGGGCTGTTGCCCCGCATGGTGCATGACGGCTACGACAAACCCATATATTGCACGCC
>JAIRVN010000224.1 GCA_031253875.1 Deltaproteobacteria bacterium
GACGCGGGCATGCTCGACCCCATTATTAACCACGTGATCAAAATAATGGGCGCCAGCCCCCAGCGCATCACCACATGCACGGCGGCGCTCACGTATATCGTCTACCTCGACGCGTCCGGCGCGGTGACCTTTATGATGCTTATTCCCGCGCTGCTGCCCCTATATGACAGGCTGGGCATGGATCGACGCATACTGGCTTGCGTGCTGGCCATGGGAGTCGGCATCAGCTTTCTGCCCTGGACCGGAACCATGGTGCGCTCGGCCGCAGCCTTGCAGGTTCCCGCCATCACGCTGTTCATGCCTATGATCCCTGTCCAGATCGTGGGCATCGCCTGTATCCTGTTCCTCGCCTACCTGCTGGGAAAAAAAGAAGCAAAACGGCTCGCTATTTCCATCAACGACAATGCTATTTCCATCCCCCCGCGCGAACTCAGCGAGGAACAGCTTGCCCTGCGCCGTCCACACATGTTCTGGGCCAACATCCTTATCACGCTGACGGTCATTGCCTGTATGCTGCTAAACTGGCTTGACGCAGCCGTTGCGTTCATGCTGGGCATGGCGGCGGCCTTGATCATGAATTACCCGGATGTCGCCATGCAGCGACGGCGTGTGGACGCCCACGCGAGACCCGCCGTGATGATGGCGAGTATTCTATTGGGCGCGGGGGTTTTTGTGGGCATCATGAAAGGCACGGGCACGATCCAGGCCATGGCCTTGGCCGCTGTGGAGAACATTCCGCAAGACATGATACGGCATATTCCTTTTGTACTTGGAATATGCGGCGTGCCGCTTTCGCTCTTTTTCGACCCGGACTCGTTCTATTTCGGCGTGGTGCCGGTACTGGCGGAAGTATACAAAACTCTGGGAGGAAATCCTTGCCATATCGCCCAAGCCGCCGTGCTCGGCGTACATACAGTGGGCTTTCCGGTCAGTCCGCTGACGCCCTCCACCTTCCTGCTGGTGGGCATGTGTTCCCTGGAACTTGGAGATCACCAGCGTTTTACCATTCCCTTTCTGTGGTGTAGTTCCATTGTGATGGTGATCGCAGCCGCGCTGTTCGGCGTTATTCCCTGGTAACCGCAATTCAAAGCAGTTTCTTACAACGTGCAGTGCTTCCACATACGGCGTGAACGCCCACATCAAACCCGTGCAGCGTATTCGTTTTGCTGCCTTTGCTTTTGTCGGCAGTCTCATGTCTTCCGCAAAGCCCAAAAAAAGCGTTGCGCCCCGCCCAGTTCATACGCATACTCCGCTGCGGGCGCCCAGGCATCTGGCAGCGCCTCCGGCAAAGGGCATGTGGCCGCGATGCACACGAAACCGCCCGGCGCAAGGCTGTCCGCCACAAAGGGTAACAGTCTTTCCCACGGCATGAAGGCCCGGCTGAGAATGCAATCCGCCGGGCGCTCCTGCGCGAGCATGCGGACGAAGAAATGTTCGGCGCGTTCGCATACGGCCGAGGTGCGGGGAAGCGCAAGCCGCGCCAATACGGTATTCAGGAAGATAGCGCGTTTTTCGCGGCTCTCCACCATGTGATATTCCCCGGCTTGCCAGACCATGCGCAGAGGAATGCCGGGCAGGCCAGCGCCCGCGCCCGGATCCCAGGTCAGCGCGTGTGCGGGCAGCGGCAGCCCTTCGAGAAAACACGCCAGAAAAAAACTGTCTGCGGCAAGGTGCAGCGCGCCGCGCCAAGTTTTCACGCCCACAAGGTTCATGGCGCGATTCCAGCGCATGAGCAGCGAAAGATATATGCCCAGCGGCCCAAGCGCGTCTTCCGGCACAGGGCAGTGCAGAGCGCGGCATGCGGCGGCCAGTTCGGCGGTCGTAATTGCCGGAGCATCCGGCGCAAATGCTTGTTTCATCGTAAAAGAGAGCAGGACTTGCAGTTTCTTTGCGAATCGTCTAGAAAAAATGTAGAGTTTATTGGAACCGGGCGTGCCGGAACCGTTTTTCGAACTTTGCCGTCACGCTGCCTATGAGGAGGATACATGAATACGCTGGCGCTGCTCTTCCCCGGCCAGGGCGTCCAGGAACCCGGCATGGGACGGAAACTGGCGGACGCTTCTTCTGAAGCGATGTATATCTGGAAACAGGCGGAGCAGGCAAGCGGCCTGCCTTTGCGGGGCATATACTGGGAGGGCGACGAGGCGGCCATGGCCGATACGCGCGCGTTGCAACCCGCGCTGACCGCCGCGAACCTGGCTCTCTGGCAGAGCGTGGCGCCCGGCCTGAGGGTGGCGGGCGCCGCAGGACACAGTCTGGGGGAATATGCTGCTCTTGCCGCGGCTGGCGTACTTTCCGTGAACAAGGTGCTGGAACTGGTCACCCTGCGCGGCCGCTTGATGGCCGAAGCGGATCCCGACGGCAGGGGCACGATGTGCGCGATCGTCAAGATGGATCAAACGGCTGTGGAGGGGCTCGTGCGCGACGTCCTGGCCCAAAGCGCCGACATGCTGCGGATTGCCAATTACAACACTCCGGCGCAGTTCGTGCTCAGCGGCAGCCGCGCGGCCATTGAACGCGCCTCCGCCCTGGCCGGAGAACGCAAGGGCCGCTCCCTGCCGCTCAAAGTCAGCGGCGCTTTCCACAGCCCGTATATGGAGCCGGCCGCCAAGGAGCTTGCCAAAGCCCTGCGAAAGGCAAGCTGGAGCAAACCGCGCTTTCCGGTGTATTGCAACGCGATCGGCCGAGCCGTAGACAGCGGCGAAGGCATCAGGGAAGCCATGCTGATCCAGATGACTTCCCCCGTGCGCTGGATCGAGATCATCGGCACGCAGTGGCACGACGGCGTCCGCCATTGGATGGAACTTGGCCCCAAAGCGCTGCTTGCCAAGATGGTCGTGCCCATCCTGGCGGCTCTGCCTGTGCCTGAAGGCAGCGCATACATTGCCGAATGCGTGAACAGTCCGGAGCAGGCACGGCATGACGGGCAATAAGCGCTTGGGAACACCAACACGGTGGGTGACTTCTTCCGCAGCTTCGCGTATACTTACAGGTTGCCGATATTCATGAAATCGTTTCTTTTTTAAGGATACGGGATATTCCATGCGCGCACGTTCATATCTGACGCATATTCTTAAAAATACTCTACAGGATATGGGTCTGCCCTGGCCGGAACGCGCTGTCGTCGAAGCCCCCAGAGACCCGGCGCATGGAGATCTGGCGAGCAACGTGGCCCTGCTGCTGGGCAAGGAGACGCATCGCAATCCGCGTGATCTTGCGCACGCTTTGGCGCAGGCGTTGCGGCATACCGGCACGGACATCGCTTCGACGGAGGTCGCCGGGCCGGGTTTTATCAATATCCGTTTCAGCTCGGCCTTCTGGCAAGTTTGCATACTGGACATCGCCCGGCAGGGCGCGCGTTACGGTTCGTCCCTCGCGGGGCAGGGCAAGAAAACGCAGGTGGAATACGTGTCCGCCACTCCCACCGGCCCCTTGCATATCGGCCACGGCCGCGGTGCGGCCGTGGGTGACTCCTTGGCGCGTATCCTGCGTTTCGCGGGTTATGACGTGCAAACGGAATATTACATTAATGACGCAGGCAAACAAATGTGCCTGCTCGGCCTGTCCATCTGGCTGCGCGCCCGCGAACATGCCGGCCTGCCTGTGGCATGGCCGGAAGAATATTACCGTGGCTCGTATATAGCCGACCTCGCCGTCGACTTGCTGCGTCGGCAGCCGGCTCTACTTTCCCTGCCGGAAAATGAGGCTGTAAGCATATGCCGGCGCTATGGCACGGGCGAAATTTTGGGCGGCATCAAAGCGGATTTAGAAGCGTTCCGCGTGGAGCACCAA
>JAIRVN010000026.1 GCA_031253875.1 Deltaproteobacteria bacterium
ATCCATGCCAAAACGCCCGCATCACGCCCGAGCATGCGCTCCCGGATAAGCGCGCGCATAAGTGCCTGGGTATCCAGTTCCCATAGTCCGTTCCGTTCGCACAAGGGAAAGTCGATCTCTGGCGTATTGTGGCCGTGTGCATCCCGGATTTGGGCCGTTTCCAGACGCAGTGCGGCCTGGCCTTCATAACTGATGCGCAGGCAGAGCCCGAGCAGGGCCGACACGGCGTCAAAAAGCCGCCCGCAGCTTGAAGTTTGCGGACAATTCACGCCGCGCCGCACAAGCTCCGCAACCGCCGTTGCCGCGCGTTCAGTCGTTGCGCCGCCGTCCAGCCAGGGCCATCGGCGTTCCCGGCCTTCGCCAAGGCTTTCCAGAAAACCCTGCGCAATGCGCCAGGGTTCGCGTATCGCGGCCTCACCGCCGGGCAGCGCAAACGGCGACAGCCTGCCCAGACGTTGCTGCTGTATGGCGTGCGTATCCACAAACAACAGTTCCCCGCCCCAGACAGTGCCGTCTTCACCATAACCGGTGCCGTCCAGCGCCAAACCGAGCGCCGGGCCTGTAACCTGATGTTCGGCCAGCACGCTCCATACATGCGCGAAATGATGCTGGAGCGCACGCATGGGAACGCCAAGCTCCTGCGCGAAACGTGTGGACCAATATTCCGGGTGCAGGTCGCAGATGACCGCCTCCGGCTGCGTCTGGAGCAGCTCGGGCAGATGTGCCGCCAGTTCGCGGTAAAACTTCAGGCACTCGGGATTCTGCAAATCCCCCACATGTTGTCCCACAAAGGCCCATTCCCCGCGCGTCACACAGAGGGTGGACTTGAGTTCCGCGCCTGCGCCCAGCACACAGGCTCCCTTGTCGCCGAGATGCAGAGGCCGCGGCACATAGCCGCGCGCCCGCCGGTACACGAGCCTGCGGCTGTCCGGCACGGCACAGGGGCGCACCACCGAATCATCCACGCGGATAAGGATGTCGCGGTCATGGAAAAGAAAGATGTCAGCGATGTGCGCAAGGCGGCGCAAAGCTTCCCGGTTGCCGAGGCAGATCGGCTCGCCTCCGGCGTTTCCCGAGGTCATGACCAGGGCTGCGGGCGTATCTGCCGGACACAGCATGGCAAAAGCCTTGAGAAGCACATGATGCAGCGGCGTATACGGCAGCATGACGCCAAGCGTCGCGTTGTCCGGGGCAATGCCGGGAGCGAGGCGGGCGTATGGCTGCGCGCATGCCACGACAGGGCGTTCCGGGCTGCACAGCAGGGCTTCTTCTTCCGGGCCGAGGTTGACAAGACCGCGCACGGCGTCCACATTCGGGCACATCACCGCCAAAGCTTTGTGGGGACGGTTTTTTCGCTGGCGTAACGCGCTGACCGCCTCGGCATTTGTGGCGTCGCAGGCCAGGTGGAATCCGCCCAAGCCTTTCATGGCCGCGATTTTTCCCGCATGCAAGGCCTCGGCTATGACGATGATGGCCTGCGTATCCGTCCAGCCTGCGTAGCCAGGCGTATCCGGCGCGATGGCGGCATCGCCGGGACGGGCCGTCCACAGCTTCGGACCGCACAGGGGACAGGCGTTGGGTTGCGCGTGGAAGCGTCTGTCCAGAGGGTTGTCATATTCGCTTTGACACTGCGGACACATGGAAAAGCAGCGCATGGAGGTGGCGACGCGGTCATAGGGAATGGAAGCCGTAATGGTATAACGCGGCCCGCAATTGGTGCAATTGGTAAAAGCGTAGTTATGGCGCCTGCCTGCGGGCTCACGCATGTCTGCAAGGCATTCTTCGCAGGTGCTCATGTCCGGGCTGATCAGCACGTCGTGTCCGGCAGCGTGGTCCGCGCCCAGGCTGTGCAGAATGCGAAAGCCGGACTCGTCTTCAAGCGGGGGGATCGCTTCTTCCCGGTGGGCGCTGATCTTCGCCAGCGGCGGGAGTTTGGCGGTCACATCCCGCGCAAACGCATCCAGAAAGCGTGGCGCGCCCTGTATCTCAATGACGACGCCTTCCGGACTGTTGCCTACCGTGCCGCTGAGGCCGTGCGTCCGCGCAAGGCGGAAGATAAAGGGGCGAAAACCCACCCCCTGTACCTGCCCGGACAACACATATCTGCGTCGTTGCCGCATGTTCATTATCCAAGGCTAGCACAAAGAACGCCGCTTGCACAGCGCTGCACGGTTCATTTTGCTTGCCGAGCGGCATGTTATTTTGTAAGTGTATACGATCAATCAGAAGATTCGGAGGGGTCTTTATGAAACAAAACGCCACCTTGGGGTCACGGGTGCGGAAATACCGTGAAGCGCGTGAAATCAGCCGTGTCCAGCTTGCCGAGCTTGCAGGTCTGACGGAAATATTTCTGGCCTCGCTGGAAGACGATGACGTGTATCCCTCGATTGGCCCTTTGCAGAAAGTGGCGCGGGCTCTCGGCGTACGCCTGGGCACTTTCATGGATGACGAAATTACCCGGGATCCCATCATCAGCCGCGCGGGAGATCGTGCGGCGGATTTGACTATGCACAAGGCGCGCAACAGCCGGACGGAATTGGTGTACCATGCGCTCGGCAAGGGCAAGAGCGATCGGAACATGGAGCCTTTTTACATCGAGATCATGCCCGATGAGCAAGACGCGGAACACAAGCTTTCCTCCCACCAGGGCGAGGAATTCATTCTCGTGGTCAAGGGCAGGCTGTTTGTGGCGTACGGCCGCGAAGAGCATATCCTGGAAGCAGGCGATACGATCTATTACAATTCCATTGTGCCGCATCATGTGGGAGCCTATGGAAACGAAGCTGCGGAAATAGTCGCTGTCATCTATCACCCCTAAAGCGCGTTGCATCCCGTGCGTCTTGCGAGTTGAGCATGAAAAACGCCACATATCCCATTGCCAATCCTGTTTCTGTTTTTGGCGAACCCTTTGTTCTGCGCGAGCAGACGCTGGGTCAGGTACTGGACGCGACGGTGGCGCGTTTTCCGGAGAATGACGCCGTTGTCTATGCTGATCGGGGGTACCGCCAGACGTGGCGGGAATTTAGCCGGACAGTGGATACGCTCGCCAAGGGGCTTATGGCGCTTGGCATCCAGAAAGGCGAGAAGGTCGCCATCTGGGCTACGAACGTGCCGTATTGGGTCGCGCTGCAATTCGCCACGGCCAAGATCGGCGCTATACTCATCACGGTGAATACTTCGTACCGCGAACATGAGGTGCGTTATCTGCTGACGCAGTCCGAATGCGAAAACCTGTTCATTATCGACGGGTACCGCGATCACGACTTCATTCAGACCCTGTATGCCGTTGCCCCGGAACTGCGCACCAGTTCCCGCGGAGATATGAAAGGCGCCACCTTGCCGCATTTACGCCGGGTGTTTTTTCTCGGGCCGGAAAAACAGCGCGGCATGTATTCCGTGCCTGAGGTCATGGCCATGTCTGCCATGGTCACTGAGGAAGAATACAAGGCCCGCCAGGACAGCCTGGATCCCTGGGATGTCGTGAACATGCAGTATACGTCCGGCACCACGGGCTTCCCCAAGGGCGTCATGCTCACACATGTCGGCGTGGGTTTGAACGGATACTGGATAGGCGCGCACCAGCGTTTCAGCGGCAAGGATCGCGTCTGCCTGCCGGTGCCGCTGTTCCACTGCTTCGGCTGCGTGCTGGGCGTGTCCGCCTGTGTGAACCACGGCGCGACCATGGTCATTTTGGAAGGTTTCAACCCGGTGCAGGTAATGGAAGCGGTGGAGACCGAAAAATGCACCGCCCTGTACGGCGTGCCGACCATGTTTTTGGCCGTGCTGGAGCACAGGCTTTTCCCGCGTTTTGATTTCAGCACCCTGCGCACGGGCATCATGGCGGGTTCTGTCTGCCCGGAACCGCTGATGCGGCGCGTGATGAACGAAATGTTCATGAAAGAGGTCACCAGTGTCTACGGGTTGACCGAAAGCTCACCCGGCATGACGCAGTCCGACATTACCGACAGCCTGGAAGATCGCTGCAGCACGGTGGGGCGGCCCTTTCCCGGCGTTGACGTGCGCGTGGCGGACCCAAATACCTGCGAGGAACTGCCGCGGGGCACGGTGGGCGAAGTGCTGTGCCGGGGCTATAACGTGATGAAGGGCTATTACAAGATGCCCGAGGCCACCCGGGACGCCGTAAACGCGGAAGGCTGGCTGCATTCCGGCGATCTGGGCGTCATGGACGAACGCGGGTATCTGCGCATCACAGGCCGTATCAAGGATATGATCATCCGGGGCGGAGAGAATATCTATCCACGGGAAGTGGAAGAATATCTCATGGGCATGGAGGGCGTGCGCGATGTGCAGGTGGTAGGCGTGCCAAGCCGTAAATACGGCGAGGAGGTGGGAGCCTTTATCGTTCCCAAGGACGGCTGTGAGTCCATAAGTGCCGAAGAGGTGCGCGACTTTTGCCGGGGCAAGATAGCCTGGCACAAAATTCCCCGCCGTGTGGCGATGCTGCAAGAATTTCCCATGACAGGCAGCGGGAAAATCCAAAAATACAAATTGCGCGAGATGGCGGTGAAGCTGTTTCCCGAACCGTCAGAAAAATAAACGGGACTCCGGAGGCTGATGCTGCATGGTCGCCTGCGTCTTCATCACCCGAAAAAATGCGCCAGCTTTTTGAGCCACCGTGCGTCAAGCCGGTAACCGCCAAGCGCAATCAGCGTCAAAAGCCCTGCCAGAATACCCCATTCCCCCAAGCTACCAGTGGAAACCAGCGGCAGCTTGAGTCGGGGGCGGTCGTGCAGGGGCAGCGCGGGCACCCCGCTGGGGTTCAGCGCATCCAGGGCGATGTGGGAAAGAGCGCCGAGCATCAGCCCGACGGCGGCCATTTTTTCGTGGGACGCCAGAGGCAGACAGATCGCGGCCAGCAGTCCGGCGGCATACAGGCCGAACCAATGGAAAAATCCCCGATGGATGGCAAGAAACAGCCGCGCATTCCTCCGGCTGATGCCCTGTTCAATGATATCCGGCAGCACCGCGCCCAGCACCATGCACGCGCTTACAAGCGGTTCCGCTTTGAACCAGAGCGCCGCGGCCAGCGCGCCTGCCTGATGGGTGATCCATTTCATCGCATGCCTACCTGCCGCGCCTACAAGATTTTCCGGAGCTTTTTTTTCATCCAGGACAGGGGAGTGTCTTGCACGACCACCAGAGAATCGTCCCAGACCCCGTACATGCCGTCGGCATGGCGCATGACCGGGTGGCAGCGGCCGCTTTTCATGGTTTGGATCAACTCCCGCATGGAAGTCACGGTTCCGGGAAACCAGGTGGCGTACCTGCCGACATCCAGGTTGCGGTGCGCGTCGCTGCCGCCCAAAGCCGCAAGCCCCAGCCGTTTGCATGCCTGCCAGGCCTGGCTGTTCGCCTCGTCATCATTGCCGCCGTTCAGCACTTCCACGCCGTCCAGGCCGCGCAGGCTACCCAGGCAGTGCCCCAGGCCGTCGTTCCAGGCGCGGAAAGGATGCGCCGCACAGGAAAAACCGTTCTGGCCGGCCACAAAATCTATAAACTCCTGCGCACTTGGTTTGAACGACGGCAAGGATTCCAGACCGAAGGCCAGCATGTCGCCCTGCCAGGTGGTCAGCTCAACGCCCACGAAAACCGGAAAATCCATCGTCTGCAGAACGTCGCTTCCGGCTATGGCCAGGCTGTCGTGATTCGTGATGCACACTGCGTCCAAGCCCCGGTACCGCGCGGAAGTCACTGCATCCTCCAGGCTCATGCGGCTGCATCCGGAAAAGATCGCTTCATGGACATGCAGATCGATGATCATTGTCCGTTGTCTCCCGCAAAGAAACCGGCTGTGCCGTGTGCGCCGGCAAACACGGCGCCGTGCGGGTTGCGAATCCGTACCGGCGCAGGTATACTCCATACTCCAGTCCAACAGATAAGGTATACGGTGAAAGCATGAAAAAAGCTACTCTTGCCCTGCTGTTCGCGCTCACCGCGCTGTCCTGTGCAGCGCACGCGCATGCGGCGCACTCCAACGAATCCGGTTCAACAACCGGTTTGGGTGACGATTCCATCAGCCGGTCATTGGCGGAAGAATTTGCCAAATGTTCCGCCTTCAGCGACATCGCGGCCGGATGTGTCAGAAACGGCACACAGGAACAGCGTGAAAAAATCGCGGCAAGATATGAAGATGTCGCCAAGCGCTTTTACAAAGGCAGCTATATGCTCGCCGGACAGGACTTCACGCGGCAACGCATCCGCTTCCACGCCACGTCCGTGCGCCGGAACGCGGGCAACGCGTGCGAAGGCTTCCCCAAGCTTGAACAGCAGTATCGCAAACGTTGCGACGACACCTTCAAGCGTCTGCCCCGCAATCTCCAATGAAGTAACGCCTATATGGCTGCGGGCTAATGTGCTTCGGCCCAGTTGACGCCATATCCCCAATCGACCAGCAGCGGCACGCAGAACTCCACGCCGCCGGGCCGCACGGAACGCATCAGTGCGGCCACACGCTCCCCGGCAGCCCGGGCATGTTCCTGCGGCAGCTCCAGCAGCAGTTCATCGTGTACCTGCAGGAGCAGGCCGGCTTGCATGCGGGCGAGTTCCGGGTCATGAAAGACCGCCAGCATGGCCAGCTTGATCACATCCGCCGCGCTGCCCTGGATAACGGTATTGATGGCTTGCCGCCGCGCAAGGGCAAAATGCTGCTGATTCTGAGAATGTATGTCCGGCAGCAGGCGGCGTCGTCCAGCCAGTGTGGTCACATAGCCATGTTCTTTGGCGCTTGCTTCAATGTTGTCGTAAAATGTCTTCAATCCGCCAAGCCGGCTGAAATAGCGCTGAATGAAGGCTTTTGCCTCCGTTGTCGTCACTTTCAGGTCCTGGGCCAGCTTTTGCGGTCCCATGCCGTACAGCAGGCCGAAGTTGATCGTCTTTGCGCTGCGGCGTTGTTCCGGACTGACCGCTTCCAGCGGGACTTCATAGAGCAGCGAAGCCGTGCGGACGTGGATATCCACGCCTTGGCGAAAAGCTTCAAGCAGGGCGGGATCTTGCGACATATGCGCCAGTATGCGCAACTCCACCTGGGAATAGTCCGCTGACAGCAGGGCCAGACCGTGCCCGGCCACAAAGCAGGCCCGCATGCGCTGTCCAAGGGGGCCGCGCACCGGAATGTTCTGCA
>JAIRVN010000089.1 GCA_031253875.1 Deltaproteobacteria bacterium
GCAGCTTCTTGCCACGGAAGGCTTTCTGATCAGCAGCCGAGGGCGCGGCACCTATGTGGCGCAAAACATTCCGGAACGCCCGCATGAAAGCATGCGTACCTCGTGGAGCGCTTTGGTACGGCGCATAGAAGGGGCATCCGTCGAATTGCTGGAACAGGCCGATGTGACCGTCTGTCCTCTCTTGGATAGGGACGAACGGCATGCCGCCCCAGTGTATCACTATATGAAGCGCGTGCATATCAAAGATGGCGTGCGCTTTGCCTTTATTGATCTGTACCTCGACAGGCGCATTTTTGACTTGGCGCCCGCCAGATTCAACAAAACAACGGTCATTCCCGTGCTGGACGACCTGGGCATCAAAGTCGCTCAAGCGCGACAGATTGTCACCATCGACACAGTATCCGCCGAAGCGGCTTACCACTTGAAGCTTCAGCCGGGATCGCCCGTGGCCCTGTTACAACGCATGGCCCAAAACACTTCGGGTTGCATTTTTTATATCGCTAAAATGGTGCATCCCGGCAATCTGGTCCGCTTTGACATCGATCTGCTGGGCTGAATTGCGCTTATTTTTCAAAATACGCGTTGCCGTAATATACGATGACGCTGGGGGTAAAATGGACGCCCTTAAGACCCTTGACTGTGCCGACCAGCCTATAAGGTTCGACAACGTTGATCCAGGCAACCATATCGTTGAGCTTATCCCATAATTTTTCATAGACAGCCTGGCGTTCCGGGCCGTCATCCAGTGCAGCGCCTTTATCCAACAGGGCGTCGATTTCCGGATCTTTCAGAAAGGTGCGGTTGGTCTGTCCGGCAGCCGAGGAATGGAAGGCCGTAGTCAGAGGAAAAAAGGGATCGAGAGCTGGAGCGCCCCCCCAATGGTACCAGAAATAGGGAGCATGTCCGGGTTGGCGAACGACATCCAAATATGCGCCCCATTCAATAACCTTCAGTTCCATCTCCATGCCGATGGCGCGTAAGTTCTCCTGGATAACAGTCACGCAGGACATATAATCGGAACGGTCGGGAGTGATGAGAGTGCCCTTAAGGCCATTGGGATATCCGGCCTGCTTGAGGAGTTCCTTGGCCTTGGGAACATCCACTTTGGGGATGGGTGTTGTTTTATGCTTACTGTACTTGATTTGCGCGGTGATGGGGCCGTTGGAGGGTTCTGCATAGCCGCGGTAAACGGTCTTTGCGATGCCCTCGCGGTCAATGGCGATATCCATAGCTTTGCGCAAAAGCAGGTTGTCATAGGGAGGCTTGGTGATATCGGGACTGAGCACGGCCACTACCTGGCCGGGGCGGATCACCATGTCGAGCGCAGGATTTGCCTGTATGCGCTTGACATCCACTTGAGGAATTTCACCGGCAACATCAATAGCGCCGCTTTCCAGTTCGATAACGCGGCTGGCGCCTTCAATAATGGTACGAATGACCAGTTTTTTCAATTTGGCCTTTTCGCCGTGGTAGTCTTCAAAGCGTTCCATGGTCACCTTGTCGCCTTTGGCCCATGAGGCCAGCTTAAAGCGACCGGTACCGACGGGATTCTGCCCATAGTTCTTGCCTGTGGTCTCGACGGCCTTTCTGCTCAGTATGGAGGACCAAGGATGGTTCATGGACTCCAGAAAGCAGGTACCCATGGGCTGTTTGGTGGGAATGACGACGGTATGGTCGTCCAGCGCCTTCACGTTGGCGATGTCGATGAAATTACTGAAGGAATGGACGGCGGAACCTTCGGGCCCGGCGGCACGCTGGAAGGTAAAGATCACGTCGTCGGCTTTCATGACTTCGCCGTTATGGAATCTAACGCCTTTTTTCAAATGGAAAGTATAGCCCTTGTTGCCGGGAAGGGCTTCCCATTTTTCTGCGAGCACGGGCACAACGACACCCTTTTCGTTCAGGGTGACGAGAGATTCGTATATTTGCCGCATGGGAGTATGGGAAGCGGAATCCTGCGTTGCGTGGGGATCCATGGTTTTCGGATCCACCGGGAAAGCGGCGGTCAGGGTATCGCCTTTTGCATGGACAAAGGACGCGCACACAAGCACGATGAGCACAGGAAGGCAATGTCGGCATACATACTGGAACATGGTCATCCTCCATAAATAATAAAAAACATGCGTTAACGCCAAAAAGTCCATGTTGCGCTGTTCAATTGGATCCGGGCAATGCGGAAGATGAGCGACACTCCTTGTAAAATGTCATAAAGTCTTTGACTGCGATGAGATCCGGCTCCACACCGAGGCCAGGAGCATCACTCAAATTGAGCGTGCCGTTTGCAACCGCGGGAAAGGGTTGGGCCAGCAATTCCCGCAACGGGTTGGGGTTGCAGTCTACTTCGAGCAGTCCGTCCCCACCTGCGGCCGCCAGCAGATGCGCCGAGGCCAGCAAACCTATGCCGCCGCCGAGGTAATGAGGACAATAGCGCAGCTTTGCCGCCAAAATCTTTGCGGCTATTTTCCGACATTCCGAAAGACCTCCCCATTTGCACAGATCGGGCTGGATCACGCCGAAGGCGCGGCTGACCAGCGCTGTCTCAAATGATTCGCGGCTGCGCATGTTTTCTCCTGCCGCAAGGGGGATACGGCTTGATGCAGCAAGGCGCTTCCATTCGTCCCAAGGCCGGTCACAGCGCAAGGGTTCTTCAATCCAGAGCAGGGGGGAGGCATTGAGCTTTTCGATCATGGCGAGCGCGGTGGGAAGATCCCACGCCTGATTAGCATCTACGGCGAGCCGTTCGCCTTCCCGCAACGCATCAAGGCCGTCGTGGATATTTTGCATATCCTGCGTATCGCCAAAACCTATTTTTACCTTGAATGTCCTGTATCCTTCATTGCGGGCTCTGGAAATGGTTTCCGCTATTCCGGGGTGGTTGATGCCGCTGGCATAGGCAGACAGGCTGCTGTTGCCCGCCTGGCCCAGGATCACGTGTAACGGTTTGTCCGCCTTGCGTGCCGCCAAATCCCACAGGGCAATGTCCACGCAGGCCGCAGCCTGGGACAGCGGTCCCGGCTCATCCGCCTGCAATCTGAGCACTTCCGTGTGGCGCACAATAGCAGCTAAACCGTGCTCCGGGTGTGCATACGTTTTGCCCAGTACATGCGGGATGAGCACACTTTCCAGAAGACGCGCCCGGTGTTCGGCGCCGCAGACGGGAAAGTTGCACCAGGCTTCTCCCCATCCGTATGCGCCGGTCGCGTCTTCCAAGCGTAGAATAAGCGCAGGCCTGTCGTGCATGGTTCCAAAAGAAGTCCGGATCGGAGCGGCGACAGGCGCCCTGAAAACATAGATTTCCGCCTTACAGATAGGGGCCGATGTGACACAGTGATGCACCATGATATTCTCTGGCATATAGAAATAGTATAGTAGTTCTATTTCCCATGCCATTTTTTGTCAAGCAATATCATCGGCACACGCGAAGGGCGGGGCATGTTTCTCCGCAGGGCGCTGCTGTCTAAGTTCCTGGCGCGCTGGGCGCTATCGGCGGGCTTGGCAGCGGCGCAGCAGCGTTCGGGCCGGCCGGGGCAGGCGCGGGCGGCGGCGCTGAACCCACAGCTCCCTGCACGGGTGCGGAGAAGGCCGTACCCACCGGGGGATTTGCGCTTTGCGGGGTATGTGCGGCCGTATCCGTCGGCGGACAGGGCGGGCAGTTCGGATCTCGCGGGACGGCGGCAGCGGCCTTGGGTTTGGGGCGTTTTTGGGGAGACGTCTTTGCCGCTGTCGTTGCCGGCGCTTGTCCATACAACGCGGGATCCCGCACCGCACCGTAGCCGGTATACAACTGCTTGGGCCGCGTAACCGCCGTGTATGCCACGCGCGCGCCGCCGTACTGGTACCAGATATCTTCACTGCTTGTTCCCGACTGAGCCACGGGATCCTGCATGGCCTTGGGCAGACTGCTTCCGCAACCGCCTAAAAAAACAAACGAAAATAGCATTGACAACACTGTATATCGACAAGAACGCATACGATCTCCTTAAACGAAAGGACACAGGCCTTCTTCGGAGATATCATCGGCAGCTTATCAAAAAAATTTAGGCCGGCATTTACTGCATGGAGAGCGGGAAGAGCGGTTTTTCGCTCCCTTCAAAGGCAAACATGACGGCCGTGCCGTAACAGGAAAAGTATTTGCTTCCATCCGGGTGGAAGGCGATATTTTCGTGATACCCGATAATGGCTTGCGCCCCCTTTTTCATGGCGCGGGCGGCCATGCCGAAAAAGGCTTCGTCGGAATCAAAACCCCGACAACATACCAAGCCGAGCACTTTTGCGATCGCGCGGCCCTCCACGGTGTCCGTGGTCACCACCGGGAAACGGCCTGATAGAAAAATTTCCTTCACTTTGTCACTGTGTTCTGTCGGCTGTGTTTGTGCCTTTTTTGTTTTTTTTTCACCACCACTGAGCAGAAAAAGCATATCAACCTCCTTGGGAACAGGGTAATGCCCACCTTTTGCAAATTATTTGCCAGTACTGATCTGTGTTGCCGAAACGGGCCTTGCGCCCCTGCCATAGCCGGCAAAGCGTCAAAAAACATACATGGCTCCGTAGAACAGGCGCGGAGACGCATCTTGCCGTTCCGCGCTATTTCCTATATGGCCTTCTAGTATATGTCATACGCGTTTAGGGCGTAGATGCGCCCATCTGCTGGAGAACACGCATGAAAATCCTTCCGCTTCGTCTTTTTTGCATTTTTTACCTTGCCTCGGGGCTGCTCGCCTGTTCCGACGGCGCCAAAGGGCCGACAATCCCGCCGCCCCTGGTCAAAATATGGGAAGTCACGCAAGGCGACGCTCCCTATCCCGGTCAATACCAGGGACAAACGCAAGGTTCGCGGGCGGCGCAGGTGGTTGCCCGGGTGCAGGGCGTCATTCAGAAACGCGTGTATGAAGAAGGCGGCATAGTGGACGCCGGGGAACTGCTTTTCCAACTTGAGCCGGATACCTATAAAGCCGCGGTGGAAAACGCCAGGGGCGCGCTTGCTCAGGCCGAAGCCCAGTTCGACCGGGCAAACCGCGAATGGGACCGCATCCGTCCCCTGTACGCGAAAAACGCCGTCAGTCAGAAGGATCGCGACAATGCGCTTTCCGACTACCATGCGGCGCAGGCCAACGTGGTGGCTGCCAGGGCCGCGCTGCAGACGGCGCAGATCAACCTTGACTATTGCTCCGTGCTGTCTCCGGTGCGAGGATTGACCGGCAAGGAAGCCTATACGGCCGGGAACTTCGTGACCACCGGACAGGTGCTGACCACCGTGAATCAGGTAGACCCGATCCATGTGAATTTTTATGCGCCCAGCACCTTTGTCATGCGTCTGAAACAGCTGGAGAGAGAAGGCCGCCTGATCATGCCGCAAGATGGCTTCAGCGCGCGCATCCGTCTGTTGAACGGCATAATGTACCAAAAAGAAGGCCGCGTGACCTTTATCGATAAACAGGTTGACCCGGCTACCGGCGCCGTCAAGATGCGCGCTGAATTTCCCAATCCCGAAGGCCTGGTGCTGCCCGGCCAGTTTGTGCGTGTCTTTATTGGCGGGGCCATGCTCAAAAACGCCATCCTCATTCCTCAGAAGGCCGTGCTCCAGACCCAGAAAGGGGATTTGGTCATGGTAGTGAACAAGGAAAACACGATCGAAGCCCGTCCGGTGCAACTTGCCGATGCCATCGGCAAACAATTTCTGGTGGAAAAAGGTCTGGCGGCAGGCGAGCGTATTGTGCTTGAGGGTGTGCTGAAAGCCCGGCCCGGCCAGCCTGTGCGCATAGACAACGGCGCCCAGACGCCTCCTCCCGGCGTTCCCGCCAAAGAAGCTCAAGGCGTATCCGGCACAGGCGCCGGACAGGGTAAATAGCCATGGCACGACAGGAAGGGCGAAATTTTTTTCTGGATCGGCCGATCTTCTCCACGGTTATTTCCCTGCTGATCCTCCTGGTCGGCACGCTGTCCATCGTAGCGTTGCCTGTGGCGCAGTATCCGGATTTGGTGCCTCCGCAGATAGTTGTGTCAGCATATTATCCGGGCGCGTCCGCGGAAACCATCGCCCAAACCGTCGCAGCCCCCTTGGAGGTGCAGATCAACGGCGTGGACAATATGCTCTACATGACCTCCGTCAGTGCCGGCGGCAACGGCAGCATGAACATCAACGTTTTTTTCAAGCTGGGCACGAATCCGGACATGGCCCAGGTCATGGTCAACAACCGGGTGCAGATCGCCAGCGCGCAACTACCGGAGGAGGTGCGCCGCCAAGGCGTTTCCGTGCTTAAAAGGTCTCCGGCCATCCTGCTCATGGTGACCTTGACCTCCCCGGATGGACGCTTTAACGAGCTGTATCTGCATAACTATATGCTGGTGAACGTGCTGGATGAAATCAAACGCATCCCGGGAGTGGGCGATGCCACCATCTTCGGCCTGTATGACTACTCCATGCGCATCTGGCTGCAGCCCGACAAGCTGGCGAAATACCGGCTCACCCCGGCGGACGTGCAGGGCGCCATTCAGGATCAGAACGCCCAGTTCAGCCCCGGCCG